>DAOVPS010000211.1:0-4449 GCA_030629105.1 Candidatus Heimdallarchaeota archaeon | reverse complement strand
CTTGCACTATCAATAGAAGGAAAATTCACAAAAATTAGTCCTCCTGGTTTTAACACACGTTTCATTTCATTGACTGTTTTCTCGATTTCAGCTTTTGGCATATGATGAATAGTATGATGACTAAAGACAAAGCTAAATGATTCATCATCGTATGGAAGTTCTCGTATATCCCCTTTTATGTTATTAAATTCCATATTGTGTTCTTTCGCGTAATTATTTGCTCTCTCAATTTGACTGTCAGAGTTGTCAATACCATATGTTTCGTAACCTGCTCTATGAAATACAGCTAATGGAGGATGACGTCCACCAGCTCCACAATCTAAGATCTTCTTTTCCAACTCGATTTTATTACATTCTTCTAAAACTCCAAGTATTGGATAATCTCGTCTATGTAAGCCCATTTATTTCACCTGTTTATTCATTTCTTCTTTATTTCTTCTAGCACTTTCGCTTCTTCTTTTTGATTCAATTGTTTTAATCCTGTAATTGCTCCATCAATCATATAATCAACAAATGCTCGATGCTCGGGTTCATTTTCAACTAGATTCTTATAGAAATGTACAGCATCATCTAATCGGGTATACTTGATATTATCGTGTATGAATGAATCTGTATCAAAAATCACAATTTTCCCATTTTTACTTTGAAACACGTTTGATTCGGAGTCAGTTGGTTCCAATCTACTTGTTCCTAGTTGTAAATATCCTTCATCATCTAAGGATACAGATGTAAAATTATATTCAGTATAGTAATACATTGAATAATACAATCCAACATATTTCTTCCAGTCTTTATTTGCTGGTAGTAACTTTTTAGTTTCAGTTTTTTCCGAATAATAACCAATCAACAATCCTTCTCCAGAATGGTATAGTTTGCTTCCAATAGGTCTTCCTTTTTCATCCAAATCAAAAATCATACCATATGGTGATTTCGTAGTAAAGGCAGTTTCACTGTGGGGAAGTAGTTCTTCTTTATTGCTCCCAACAACGTAGTATAATTTTCCTTTCAATTCTTCAATTTCAAATGTTAATAAATCGCTTTTGTAAATCCCCTCTAATCGTTTCAACTTCTCAGGATTTACTGTAACTTCTGGATCATTCGCATGAGGGAAGTCTGTTGATTTAGTATCTACTCCTTTTGCATCCAATATTTTCTCTATGCAATCAAATATCGCACTTGATAATTGATAATATGAATAATACTCATTGTTATTGATATGAGCAAGACCTATATTGTAATCTGGAAGCCAAATCATTTCTGATCCTAAACCAAATCCTCCACCCACATGTTTAGTCATGTGAATTCCATATTTTGTCAATACTTCTGTCCCAAAACCATAACCACCATTTCCATCATATGTTGTTCGAAGAAGATCAATATATTTTGGATCTAGAATTTTCTTCCCATTGTGAGTCCCCTTATTCAATAGGAATTGAACAAAAGCTGCTTGATCTTTTATAGAAATAAACGCCCCGCCACAGCCATACGCCACCCCATCTAATTTGTGAGCTTCGAATTCACCTAGGTAACCCTTTGCAGCATTGGGTTGACTGTATATCTCTTTAATATCCCAATGATGAGTTATCCCTAGAGGATCCCCTAATACTTCCTGTATGTATTCGGAATAAGGTTTCCTAGTTATTCTTTCCAAAAGATAGGTTACGAGATTCATACCTGCATTGGAATAACTAAACTTAGTTCCAACTGGACTTTGAAGCCAAGTACCATTAATACTTTTGATGTGCTCTTCCCAAGTAGGTATTTTTCTTGAGAAACATCCTCCAACAATTGCTTCTCTGCCTAAACCTGATTTGTGATTTAACAAATGTTTAAAGGTGATCTTTTTGTATTCATCATCCCCGTGGAGACTTTTCACAAGAAATTCGGGATAGTAGTTAATTATAGGATTATCGAGTTGTACCAATCCAGCTTGTTCTGCTAAGAAGAATCCAACAGCAGTGACTGTTTTTGTTGTAGATTGTAAACTGAAAAGAGTATTTTCATCAACTATCTGAGATTTGGAAGCATCAGTATATCCAAAACTCTCCATTAGGATAATATCATCTTTACTTAGTAAAGCAAGTGATATCCCCAAAATTTTTCCCTCATCAACTACTTTCTTTACTTGCTCTCGAAGTTCTTGTCCTATTATTTCTAATTCACTATCACTCATTCTAATTTCCTCACCAAATTAATTGAACAACTAATAGAAATGGAAATTCTACCCAATAAGGTTTAGCCATGAACAAGAAATATAACTGTAATTACTAATCTTGGTTTTTGCTCAATTAATAAAAGAAAACTAAAATGAAAATCTATTTGATTGCTTTTCTGGGATCGCTTCTTCTGTAATTAGTTTGGCTTCTACTTTATCTTCTACGTCTTCCATTGCATCAATAACTTCTAAGAATTCAGTATCGAGCTTTCGTGCTAAGATGAATATATGTTGTTCTTCTGTAATAGCATCTAAGATGAGTTTTAACCAAATGACATGAAAACCAACTTCTTTCAACATCTCGATATTTGTTCCCGCATCAAAACTACTCCAGTACATTTTGACACCAAAGAAATCATCTACAACAGTTCCCGGATCATCTGATGTTCCAAAGCATAAGAGGGCTATTCCATTATTCTTGAGCATTCTATAGAGATTTTCAAGAAAACCTTTGTGTTCCTCTCTTGGAATGTGAGTAATTGCATAATTGGATATTATACCGTCAAAATATTCATCTGGAAAAGTTAGTGTAGTCATATCTTGCCAAATAAATTCACAAAAGGGCAAATTCTCTCGAGCAATTTCAATTTGCTTCTTAGATATATCAACACCCGTTACTTTGAATTTTTCACTTAATAATCGAGTGATCGGTTCACCGCCACCACATCCCGCATCCAAAACTCTCGCTCCCACTGGCAATCGTTTCATAAAATCCGGCAGTAACTTGATCTCTGGGTCTTCCTCTGAGCGTTTTTTAAGATACTCATTGGCGACCTTATCATATCCTTCGCTTACAATAATTCTTATCTGCTCGAATTCTTCATCTTCTAAATCGAAGCTTTTCTGAACCATCTTTTCTGCTGTATATTTCAGTTTTTGAGTTCGGATCTCATTTAAACGGGCATTTGTTGGAAAGATGTCTTGAAATTGATCTGCAAAATTCTCTAGAGAATCTACTAGAAATTTAGTGGGTCTGTCTGCGATTAATAAAATTGCAAAAGCATCTCTTATTTCCGTTATAATTTGTAGCTCACTAAAATTAATAGTCTTCAGTTGTTGCGTAGCAAGCCCACCTCGAGTCATTATGGTGCTAATAGCAGCATACGCTTCTGTCAGTATTTCCTCATCTAAAACTTCACCCTCTTTCTTTTGTTCAAAAGGAAATTCAAATACTGGAACGCCATCTTTGTTGATTACAATTAATCGTGATACTTTTCTTGATTGCATGAAGAAAACTGAGCGGCTATAAACTATAGGCAAGGTCATGATTACTAAGCCAATTGTTTGTATGGTATTAAGCAACATATCGAAGATGTGAATTGTTTCTGTTTTTTGAAGAAATGACACATCATATCCTTCAAAGATTGTTACATTTGGAATAAGTGAGAGCATTATAGGTAAAACTGTTAAAGCAATAAGTGCTCCAATAAGGAATTTTGGGATGATAAATGTTAGATAAATTCCAACTCTCATTTTCCTTATCTTACTTTTCTGATTTTCGAACCTGATTCGTTCTTTCATTTTTTTGATTGTATTAAGGTAGAATGCTCCTACAAGGATAAACATTATCGGGGCCATTAGATTAATAAATTCACCAATTCTTGGTTCAAAAAGTTCTGATGCACCCTTGATTGCTCCAACAACAATAATGAAAACGATTGAAAGCGAACTTCTTTGTGTAAATGACACACCATTTTCAAATAATTCAAGGAAAACAACTATGGGAGCTAGACCTGCTGCTGCTAATAATGCTTGAAAAAAATCTAGTGCCCAAAGTTCTCTTTGAATAAATGCTAATGTCAAAGCATTACTTGTAATAAAGAAAACTACAGAGAAGATTAACGAGAGAAAAGATGCTTGTTTCTTACGAACATACAAAGTGATGAATATTCCTAGGAGTACTATCTGGAAAAGCATTAGAACAAATATAACAAAAAAATCTGCTCCTAAATCAGCCATTAACTCACCCATCACTCAATTTATTTTGTTTAATCTGCGCTTTAAATTTATCAATATAACAATGATGAGACCTTCTTTCTCAGCACACTATATTGTAATTATTCACTTGCTTTAAGAAAATAGTGTTAGTGATAAAAAACTATTGCTTAAGGAAATCATTACATCTACAAGGTCTATGGTTTTTTGATGAGAGCGAATAAGTGCTTACCTTCTTCACCAAGACTATCGTCTACAATTTTTGACCAAATAAGTTCAAAACCAGCTGCTTCCAACAT
>DAOVPS010000166.1:0-7496 GCA_030629105.1 Candidatus Heimdallarchaeota archaeon | reverse complement strand
CATTCTCGAAAGTTGTTCGGAGACGTTCAACACTATTTTTCGCTCCTATGAGTTTATCTTCTGAGAATTCAAGGATCGCACCATATCTTGTTGAAAGGAAAAAGTATCTAATAGTATCCGCATCGAATTTATCCATCAATTCATGTAGAGTAGTAACATTACCCAAAGATTTCGACATTTTCTCTTCACTAAGATTAAGGAATTCCCCATAGATCCAATATTTCACGAAGGGTTTTCCAGTCGCACCTTCTGATTGCGCTATTTCATTAGTATGGTGTGGGAATTTAAGATCAACAGCACCTGTATGAATATCGAATGTTTCGCCAAGGTATTTCATCGACATTGCAGAACATTCTATGTGCCAACCAGGACGTCCTTTGCCCCAAGGACTTTCAAAGAAGATCCTTCGTTTGATTTCTTCTTCTGTGCTTTTCTTCCATAGAGCGAAATCCCGAACATTGCTTTTTTCATAGGTATCAGCTTTTGCTCGAACACCTACTTGTAATGTCTCGAGATCAACATTTGCAATTTTACCGTAATCTTTGAATTTCTTGATTGTAAAGTAGACCCCATCTTCTGTTTCGTATGCATAGCCTTTTTCTTCAAGTTTCTTGATGAGATCAATCATTTCCTTGATATGGTCTGTTGCTCTTGGATAGACATGTGCTCGTTTCATATGAAGCCAGTCAATGCCTTCAAAGAAAACATCAGTATGCTTCTCTGTAAATTCTTGAAGGGTTAAGCCTTCTACAGCTGAATCACGAATTGTTTTGTCATCAATATCAGTTATATTCATCAAATGGAAGACTTCGTAACCTTTGAATTCAAAATATCGGCGCATCATATCAGCCATGAAAAATGTTCTATAGTTTCCAATATGTGGAGTACTATAAACAGTCGGACCACAAGTGTACATGTTAACTTTACCGTCCACTAGTGGTTTGAATTCCTCCATTTTTCTCGTAAGGCTGTTTCGAACAACTAAAGTCATTTATTATTCACCACTGAAGTAATTCAACGAATATTATCCATTAAATTCTTCGTTTAGCTCCTTATTTCTCAACCTCTAATCTCTTTTAAAAGGATTCTTGCAAGTATTGCCAAGATTTCCGTTATCGAAGTTATATTATCAAAATTAAAACACAGAATATTGATATACTAATATTAGGTAATCTCTTGTAGAAATTGAAAAATAATACAGGTTATTAAAAATGACTAAAGGAAAAATAAAGATAGAACCCCCCAATACCAAAGCAATTGCCTTCTTTACAATTTTCACATTATTATTCTTCGGAACTGGTGTAACATTCTTAGTTTTGCTGTTGATGAACTCGACTGTACAACCTTATTTAGATGCCTTTATTGTGTTAATATTTGGTTTAGGAAGTACATTTGTTCAATACTGGTGGATTCTAGTAGTTATCTTCGTTGGACTAGTTGTTGTAGGTTTTCTAGTAGGATGGTTACTATTATTTTTAACTTCGAAATTTGGAGATATTCTAGTTATCGCTGGAAGTATATTCTTCATAATAGGAAGTGTTGTAGGTGGCCTATTAGCTGGATTCCTCCTTGGTGGAGGAATTTTATTCGCTTTACCTGGTTTGATTCCGGGTGGGCTACTATTGCTTACAATGATTTTTAGTTTTAATAAAATAAGAAGAGCAGGTGAATTTATGAAATTCACTGGGCAAGTAGTTATGGCTGAGAAAGGTATGATGGTTGCCCCACTTTTTGTTTCATTTGTATCTATTATGAATTTCTTAACAATCGCATCTATTTACGGCTATTTCAGTGTTGTAGCATTAGCAACGATGCCTTGGCTAGGCTATCTCATTGGTACAGTAATTACATTAGTACAACTCATAATCTACTATGGAATATTCTACGCTGCTGAAGCAATTAATACCACTTATGCCTATGAATGGTACCGAAAAAGAGATCCCGATTTCAAATTCTGCAGAAAAAATGTTGCAGGCAAATTTGGACCAATCCTTACATTTGGGATAGTAACTGCGCTTGTTCAGTGGATACAAAGTATGTTGAGAAATGCAGCATCACGTTCACAACAGAAAGGTAATGTTGCCGGAATTGTTTTAGCTATACTTGCTCGAATGTTAGCGGCAGTGATGGGAATCATTTTCAAATATCTCACATATTTTACTTTACCCGCAATTGTTATTGAAGGGCATGGATTTAAAGATGGTGTCAAAAGAAGCTTCAATTTACTCAAGAAATACTACATGGATGTTTTAATAAGAGAAACTGGTGTTCAAAGAGCTTTTAGTATCTTGCAGTTTATCGCATTCTTTCTTTACGGTGTTATTGGTGCAATTTTAGGTATGGTACTTCATTTCGCTTATGGACTTGATCCGGTATTAGCTTATCCACTTGCTATTCTCTCAACAATAATTTTCGCTTTCATTCCAACTTTCTTTATCTTTAGACCAATGAAAACAGCTTACTTGACCTTTGTCTTCGCATATGCTCAAGATGAAGAAACCAGATTCAGTTTACCCACAAGAATGCCCAAGAATCTCAGAGGAGAACTCAAGGACGCAAGACTATCAAGCAACAAAGAAAGATCTATTGCTGGCCTTGTCGAAAGGTAGGATTAGAGGTTGTTTAAGCCAACCTCATTTATCTCTTTTTTTTTCTGTAAAAGCACTATAATTTAATCATAATTTACTTTCTCTTAACGTTAGAGAGGACAAGAACAGCATAATTAATATGAAAGCAATAACTGGAGCGATATGCCAGTGCCACAGAAATCCTGTTCCTTCAATCATTACTGTTCTAAGATATTCTGCTCCGTATGTTAATGGTAGCATATAGGAAATCGGGAGCAACCATCTTGGGAGTGTTTCCAAAGGAACAAGAATACCTGATAGTAACAGCATCGTAAATGTGATCATTGGAATAAATTGTATAGCTTGTAATTCCGTTTTTGCAAATGTCGACAGGAAAAATCCTAGGACCATTCCAGACATACCACTTAATAACAGCATAAAATAGATCGCAAAATATGCACCAGCTCCACCAAGAATCGGTATATTAAATGCAAAAATCGTCAACAATATGAGTATTGATGCTTGAACAACAGAGACAGCTGACAAGGGGATTAAATAACCCAGAATTATGTTGACTTTTCTGTATGGTGAAAGAAGTAGCAAATCTAATGTTCCTGCTTTTCGTTCACTAATTAATGAGATAATCGATAAAATAAATGACATGAAGAAAACTGCAAAAGGAAGTATTGATGGCATCATATATTGTAGTTGAGTTAAACCTTGATCAAATGCAAACTCTGTAACAATTGCTAATCCCATATTAGAACCAAATGCGAATTGAAATCCTTCACTCAAAGCTTTTATTACACTACCACTAACTTGCGGGTTTGAATTATCTAGATAAACTTCTATTGCGGTATTATCATTGCTTATGTTCAGAAGTCGACCAATTAGTGTATCTGTAAAATTCTCTGGAAACAAGATAGCACCCTTGTAATCCCCATTCAGAACTGCTTGTTTACTTTCATTCCAATCTTGTAAGGTTGGAAAACTTATTTCAGTGACTTCAACTAGATCTGTTTTGGTTTTCAAATAATCTGTGAGATTATTTGTTGCAGAAAGTGGGATTAGAGTTGGATCATCAAGATTAACAATAACCACTTTGACATTTTTTATCTCGCCACTGAAGCCATAACCAATTACCAGAGACATTACTATAGGAACAATTAACATTAAAGCAATTAATCGCTTATCTCTGAGAATAAATTTTGTAACTCGTTTTGTAACTAGCCAAGTCATACGCATTATTAGATCTCCCCCTTAACTAATTTCAGAAAAACCTCTTCCATAGTAACAGAAGAGGTCTGTTTCTTTAAAACATCAGGAGCATCCAACGCAATCATTTTCGCTCCTCGCATAAATCCAACTCTGTCAGCATAATCTGCTTCATCAAGAAAATGAGTAGTAACTATTATTGCCCCTTTCATTTTTTTATTGAAATTACGTAAGTAATCCCAAACATCTTTCCGTAAAACAGGATCTAAACCAACCGTAGCTTCATCAAGAAGTAATAATCGCGGATTGTTTACACAAGCACACGCTAAAGCACATCTTTGCTGTGTACCACCAGAAAGATTGCTGGCACGAACTTTTTCATATTCAACGAGATCTAATACCTGAATCAGCTCATCGGTTTTCTCTCTGATATCATCGTTTGCCATACCCTTAATACCAGCAAAGAATTCGATATTCTCTCGAGTAGTTAGAGAATCATATAGCGCTCTTTGTTGTGCTAAATAGCCAATATCTCGTTTTATCTTCTTTCGTTCTTTTGGAATACTCCATCCTAAAACCTGAATTTCACCCATTGTTGGAGCAAGAATACCTAAAATCATCTTTATTGTAGTTGTTTTCCCAGCTCCATTAGGACCGACTAAGGCAAAAATCTCTCCTTCAGCTATGTCCAGATTTAAGGTGTCAACAGCTCTAAGTTCTCCGAATTCCTTTGTTAAGTTTGTTAGTATAACTGCCGAATCCGACATTTAGTTCATCATATCAAAATAAGTTCTTTAAAATTATAAATTTATACGCTCAAAATTTCTTGGAAAAATTAGAGAAGATGAACCAATCATGGTGTGTATGCATTAATTTTATTGAATAGTTTTAATAATGAATTTTGTAATACCTTATTACATAATAGCTTGTTAGATTTTGACTACATTCAGGAGAAACACAAACATGCAGGATGAGCAATCCCAGTTAACAAATGACTCAGTTACTAAGGATGAGGTTCCAAAAACCAGTATTAAGGATCGTTTCAAACGATTAGGTGTTGGTTTTAAAAATCGGTTGCTAAAATTCTCAATTGTATCATTAATAGGATTGGGAATTAATTTAGCGTTTCTTAATCTTGCAGAATTCATTTTGTATAAGTTTAACTCTCCTGTTATAGAAGTACCTCATAATTTATGGGGAATCTTTAGTTTTACATATATTGATTTGATGGCAATTGCTGTTGGCATTGCAGCTGCTACTTTGTCTAATTATGTCCTTAACAAAGTTTGGACTTTCGGCGAAGCCAAATCAGAAAAAGTTGTTACACAGTTCCTTAAGTATGCTTTAGTTGGTGCATCAGGAGCCATACTAAAATACATATTGACTACAGGTTTCAAAACACTATTCCTAATGGTAATTTCATCAGATAGATGGGCAACAGTGCCTGCAAGTGCAATTGCATTCATTATTACAGTATTCTGGAATTATATGTGGAATGAAGTTTGGACATTTGATGTGTTGGAAAAAGTTCCGGAAGAACCAATAGTAGTTCCTCCTGATATGGATTTTAGCGATATTACATTAGTCACTCCAACTTTTAATGAAAATGAAAACATTGGTCCTTTAATGGAACACATGAATGAGAATTACAAAGGAATAAAACTCATTGTTGCTGATGATGGATCAAAAGATGGTACGAGAGAACAAGTTCGCAAATTCAGTGAAACGAATCCCGATTTCCTTTTACTAGATAGAGAAAAAGAAGAAATTCATGGATTAACTATTAGTGTGCTTGATGCCATCAAGATGGTTAAAACTGAATACTATATTGTTATGGATTGTGATTTTCAACACCCACCAGAGAAGGTAGGAGAGATTGCTATTAGACTCCGGGAAGGATTTAATTTCGTCATAGGTGAAAGAGATGAAATCCCCGATTGGCCTTTCTCAAGACGAGTAATATCTTGGGGGGCAAGCGTTATAGGGAAATTTTCTCATTGGATTCATCGCTCTGCGAGTTGTGGAGATGTTATGAGTGGATTCTTCGGTGGAGAAACTGAATATTCCAAAATGGTTATAGAAAAACATCCGAAAGGTTTCCGCCCAAAGGGTTACAAAGTCATGTTTGAATTATTAAAACACTCTCGCAAGAAAGAAACAAAAGTTGTAAGAGTAGGCTTTGTTTTTAGCCCTCGAGTAAGGGGTGAATCAAAGATATCCAGGAAACACATTTTTGAATTCCTAAAATCAGCTTTTCCGTGAGTCAATAAAATATAAAAACCACTAAGAGATTTGTATGAAATAACAGGAGTATACTTCTATGATACCTAAAGTGATGTTGAGAAAACTCTATAAAAATGGTAGTTTGAAGCAAGATGCAGATGAAATTATCTTTCAATTGCAGAATAATATCTATCCCGCAACTATAATTGGACTAGATCCAATAAAGATAGATGAGCAAGATTTTGATGTTGATAAAATAAAAGTCGTAATCAATGATGATGTAGTTGTCAATTTAGTGGATGTCAATAAAGAAAACCCCTTCAAGTTAACAAAAGGAGATACTTTTACTTTTAGAATAAAAGGTAATATAGAACCTGGGAAACACAAAATTGAATTCAATTTACTCACAAAAGAAGCTGGAAAATTAGCGTTCGATGTAGAAGACGAATTCTGAAAATTAAAAAAGAGAGATCAAAAGGCACGAAACTCACCATTTCCGGGATCGAACGAGTCCGGGTGTTACCCTCCAGCTTTGACCGCGTCGCAACGCAGCTTAATGATGTTCCCGAACGATCGCTCAGATCAGTAATTACCACTACGTTTGAAGGCTTAACTTCCGGTGATGAGTTTCTGCGAGTCTTTCGTTTCTTCTTTCGCTTTTAAAGTTTACCGTTTTTATGGTATATCAACTACTTATCAAAATGTAATAAAAAAAAAGAAAAAATAAAAAAGAAGTAGGTTATACCTTTCTTTTTATAAAGTAATGAGTGTCATCGTCTTCAAAGACGCCAAGAAATTCGTTGCCAGTGCGTTTAGCCCACCGTGGAAAATCTTCTTTAGAACCAGCTTCATTAGAAAGAACTTCCAATGTTTGGCCTATTTCGATTTTTAGTATCTCTTTCTTAGCTTTTAGGATTGGCATAGGACATTGCATACCACGACAATCAATTGTTTTATCCGCAGTTGGCATATCAGTCATTTAAAAGTCACCTTAGATGAATAATTGTATGTCACAATCTGCAGCAATATCTAAAAATCCTGCTGCTCCCATGTAACCTTCTAATCCGTCAATGAGTTGTTCTTTTTTGACCATCATTATATCCATGGTTGCGGTACAAGCCCAAAGTCTTACTTTGCCTGTTTCCATAACAGCTTCTAATAGATCTGGTAAGGTTGCCATGCCGGTTCGTTTGATCATCATTTTCATCATACCAGTACCTAGTCTCCAAGCACCACCGAGCTTTGCTCGTTTGAGTCCTTTCTTCTTTAAGAGGTTTAAGCCCCAGAAAGTGAAGAAGATATCTACTTCAATGTCACTGGCACCTGCTGCTGCAGCGAGCATTAATGGTGGATAGGCTAAATCAAGTGTACCTGAATGTACAACGATAGCCATTTTTTTAGTTTCAGCCATTTTTAATCAAAAACCTATAGGTTTATTTTAGCTTTAAGCTGATTACCACTTTAACTATGGATTTTATAAAGCTGAGCACT
>DAOVPS010000072.1:0-14138 GCA_030629105.1 Candidatus Heimdallarchaeota archaeon | reverse complement strand
TAGAAGGATCACCGCCAGCAGCACTTTCAGGCCCACCAACTGCAGTACAACCAACAGTAACCTCAGCACCACCATCACCTCCAAGCTTTATGCCTTCAGCTCCACAAGGAGCATCAACAACAGCTCCAACCGGAGACTCACCAACATGTCCATTCTGTGGGAAAGAACTAAGATTCATAGATGAATATTCTCGATGGTATTGTGACACCTGCTCTCAATACGTGTAAAAAAAGGAAAGGAATCAATCCTTTCTATTTCTATTTATTTTTTATTAAACATCTAATTGATTATCTTCTGTTAATTTGAGTTCTTTTCCTATTTTGTATTCTTTCCCTTGGAACATATCTACTACTGGCTTGATATATTTTGGAATTGTTGCTACCACTATTCCAGTAACAATTAGTCCTAATATTAATCCATTATTCAGAAGATGATTTATGGCCCAGGGTGGGAATATTGGTATAAAAAATGCTATTGGTAAGGTTAGTAGAAAACCAAAGAATTGTGATGGTCTCACATATTTTGTTATTACAGTTAGTAATGCATGAAAAGTCATGTAAATAACTAGGATTAGAGGATTTACTAAACATAAAATTCCAGCGGATGTTCCCAACCCTCTTCCACCTTTAAATTTCAAATAAATACTAAAATTGTGTCCAAGAACAACACAAGTTGCTACCAAAATATAGATTACAGCATCCAAGTCTGGGAAAGTCCATGGATCTACCGCGGTTCCTGTAAATGAATCATCAAATTCAATTAACATGACTGTTAAAACACATAACAATCCTTTTGCAAAATCCATTAGACCTGCGAGAAAACCAAAAGCAAAACCAGCAGTTATCATTGTATTCAACCCTCCAACATTCTTCGTTCCTACTTCTCGCAAATCTTTTCCTGTTCTCCATTTTGCAACCAAATATGAAAATGGAATTGATCCAATTAAATAGGCAATTAAAGGACAAATTATTACCCAAATCCAAGACGGAACCATACTTTTCACATTCCAATAAAACAATCTATTTTCTAGAAGAAAATTAAGTCTTATCCCTTTTGTATTTTCTGTTCGAAAAATACCTTTCAGAAAATAGGATAGGTTATTCTTTGTAATTATTGTGATGCACAAATACCTCTAAATCTTTTCTAGCAGGTCTGTTTTCTTCTGTTTTAACTTGTTTTTCAGTTAATAGACTTAGATTATCTCCTTTCTTGCCCACAATTATTAGAGTAATCACAGTCATCTCTTCTGGAATTCCCAAAATATCCTTTATTTTGCTATGGCTATATCCAGCAATAGGGTGCATTATTAATCCGAGTTCAGTTCCGCGTAAAATCATATATGCTGTTGCCATTCCTGTATCAAATAAATAATACTCTCGACTTTTTCCAATAACGCAATCCAGTTCATTCTTACTAAATACTGCAATTATCATAGAAGCTTTTTTTGCCCACTCATTCGATTCTTTCAATACTTCAAATGCTTCCTTAAGCATCTCTTCTTCATAAACAAATACAAAATTCCATGGTTGGGAGTTGAAGCACGAAGCTGATAGCTGTGCCTGACTAGCTAAATCATGAATTAATTCTTTGGTGATTTCAATTTTTTCAAGAGCTCTGTAAGCTCGTCTTTTTTCAATAACATCTTTTACTGGAATGCTTAATCCCTCATGTAAGACATAATATGATAACAATATAATTGTTATTAATAAAAAAACACAATAGAAGAAATTCTACTGAAAAGTAGAAAGTTCGTCCAAATTAGATTTGTTTGATAGCTTTTATGGTGTCCTTTCTGAATATTAACCAAGATGTAAATGCTGCAGTACTGATTGCTGTGACGAACAATAATCCGAACGCAAAGAAAATCTGTAATGGTGGGATTGAAAGATTTGCAGGTGGAATTACGTTATCGATTGTTAAAATTTCCATAAACATCCTTGCAGAAAAGATACCAACAACTAATCCTAGGATTGAACCAAATATGATAATAGTTGCTGCTTCTGTAGTAAACATTGAGAATAATTGTCTCGGTGACATCCCCATTGTTTTTAGCATCGCAATCTCCATTTCATTTTCTAAAACTTGTATCAAAATCATCAAGGCAATAGCAGCTACTGTGATGATCATTGAGGAAATAAAAGAAGTATTCAGTGATCCATACAGCATGATGTTTCTTAAACTGCCTTCAAAGGATCCCATGAGATCTTCTACATTATCGACTGTTCTATCTAATTCAATTTCGATTGATTCAGCTACCTCAGTTATACTATAACCTTCCTCCACTTTTACTAACAAATCTCCTCCTATATTGTTTGAACTATATGTCAATGCTGTCGTTAAATTGTAGTTTCCTATTATTGAGAATCTGAAAACCGGATCACCTGTAATTGGATATTCATTAAAGAATCTTGGGAAGAAATTGTATGTGTCTACTACATCCATCGTATAGTTAACTCTCCCTAGAATATATTTTTCAACGTCTATTGTAATTTGACTTCCAGTATAACTATCTATCTTATCCAGCTGTTGTTTTTGTATCAAAACATCATTCTCGTCTTGTATTTTCGAAAAAATACTTGAGGGTGTTTTCGTATCAAAGTAATCTCTTTGGAAATACGTAATCGTAGCGAATTCTTCTGGATCAATACCTACAACAATGTAGGAATACATTAATTCTCCGTAGGTTATGATTTGACTTGTAATTTTCAGATAAGTCCCAGCAGCAACTCCTTCGATTGCTAGAACCTGATTCTTAATATTGTCATTTGAAACTTTCACGCTTCTAATTAGGATATCTGAACCTAATTGATAATATGCTTGTTCTTTATCGTAATCTTGATACGATTGTGTTGTGGTCATTGAAGAAATAATAAGTGTAAAGGTTAATGAAATAAGTACAAGTGAGCGAATCACAGAGCTTTTTCTTCTAAGACTCCTTTTTGCTGATAATCCAAGAATTCCTAGTTTAGGTCGTTTCCACCCTATTTTGGCAATTAAGTTTACAAGGAGTGGATAAATCCTTGTTAAAAATAAAATACTGCCAAGTATTAAGCAAATGGGAGCTGTTGTGCCTAAGCCATATGCAAAGCTATATGCGGAGCTACCTTTTAATTGCAACCTCACAATGAGCCAAAGAACAATTCCAACAAGTATGAGGACAACATCTATGAATGTTTTTTCCCAGAAAGACTTCTTCTGTATTGTAATTCCATACGCTTCTACAGTTGAGATATTACTCATATTCCAAATATTTTTCGCATTAATCAAAATGGACAGGATAAATGCAGCTGCTACGATCACATAAAAAATAAGCATATTCGTAGCTGGGAAAACACTTGTACCACCGAAGCTCAGAAATCCATTGCTTTTTAACATTAGCCATGCAAAAGGATAACCAATAATTACACAAATAAGTAAAGCTAAAACAGTAAATTCTACTGCTTGAAATATTAAAAGATTAAGAACTTTTCTTCTTGAGGATTCTCTCTGCAGCATACTAGAAATTTGTCTTTTTTGTCTTTTCTTCATGAGATTTGAAGAGTAACTAGTTAGTGAGAGTGCCATTCCAATAATTGGTGTTGTGAATAATAATGCAAATAATTGAAAAATCAAGAATTCTTCATTGAAATCCCTTAGTTGATCTACTATCAGGTGTTCAACTGTAAGCTCAAATCCTTCTTTTTCAAACTCCCTTTGCATTGTTTGACTTAATACATTTATTTTAGAAATTTCTCCCGCTACATTGAAAGCATCGATTTTTGTTAAATCAAAAGCAATTCTGCAAGTAAATCCTGCGTAACCAGAAAGATACTCAATACTTGTCACATACTCCATAACAGCGGTATGAGTTGTAAGTATAAATTGATCAGAAAAGTAATCATCAAGAGCTTCAAAATCATCGGTGAGAGATCCCTTAAAATTAGAGAAATCTTCTGCAGTAATTATTCCAGTTACATTGACATGCTCTCCTGCTGCTGGGATACCCATTCTAACTGATAAATAGATATCACCACTCATATCTAAAACGGGAACATAAAGAGAAAACCTCCCAAGATTTGTTAAATTTGTACTTTCAATAGTTGATCTTTTTGTAACTACAATAACTTCATCCTTCCTATGTGGAAGTGTTCCATTATACAAAATAGTTTCCAA
Organism: Candidatus Heimdallarchaeota archaeon; assembly: GCA_030629105.1. Taxonomy (GTDB): domain Archaea; phylum Asgardarchaeota; class Heimdallarchaeia; order JABLTI01; family JABLTI01; genus JABLTI01. The sequence continues at coordinate 9,986 of DAOVPS010000072.1, read as the reverse complement.
AGCTGAAAAATAATCAACAGGTAATCCATATAAATTGAATTCCGGTAATAATTGTTCTCCTCTATCTGGATCATTAGAATCTACATAGAGCATTGTTCCTCTTTCAGAAAACCAATCCGTCCGCAGAATTCTATCTTGAATACCCACTTCTTCAATGACATCTTGTGTTATGTTGTGAATCTTCGACAAGATGGTATCCTCTTCTCCTCGCACATCGAAGGAGCTTAAAGTAAGTGTAAATTGCTTGGTGGGTGTTTCTTTATTAAACTCAGTAAAAGCATCATATTGAAAACTATATACGAAAATTAATCCTTCTGAAATCATTGCAAGACTTATACCTAATCCTAAGAACATAACTAGAGTATTTCGTCTGTTCAATAATAGCATTTTATAATAGAACTTAAACCGTTCAAGCAATTGCATTCGAATGTTCACCGATGAAACTGTTTAAAATATTCAGCATTTATTGCTTTTACCATTAGTTATCTTTTTCTAAATTATGAATTTAATAAAAATTAAGAATAAGAAGTTTACTGTAATTTCAATGGGATGTTAATCTCTGAGAAATGAGTAAGAGATTTGTTTTTATTAATAGTGACGATTAGATTTGTTTAATTGCTTTTATTGTGTCCTTTCTAAAGACAGCATATGAAGTTAAAGCAGCTGCAACAATGGCTGTAATGAAGAGAATAGATATCGCTAAACCTAATTCCAATGGCGGGAATTTCATTTCAGTGGGCGGAATTATCGTATCAAACGTTAATATTTCTGAAAACATACTGGCTGCCAAAATTCCAACTAGAGCACCTAAAATAGCACCAAAAACAACAATAGATAATGCTTCTGTTAAAAACATCTTAAATAATTGTTTTGGAGATTGCCCAAGAACTTTTAGTGTTATGATTTCTCTCTCATTTTCAGAAATCTGTAATAAAATCATAAGTATAATGGCTGAAACCGTGATAATTAATGAAGAGATAAATGAAGCATTCAATGAACCAAATAACATAGTGTTTCGTAAACTTCCTTCTCTAGTTCCCATTAAATCAATAGCATTCTCAACTGATCTGTCTAACTCTTCTTCGATTTCTTCCGCTACTGTTACTATATCATAACCTTCCTCTACCTTTACAATTAAGTCTCCACCAATACTATATTCTGCATAAGAAAAGATCTCCAAGTTATTATAATTTCCAATGATATTGAATCTAAAGACTGGAGAACCTTCTTCAGGAAACTCTGTGAAAAATCTTGGGAAATACTTGTACTCATTTACTACGTCTAATGTTCGATTAACATCTCCAACCGCGTATTTTTCATACCAAATAGTTACTTGGTCTCCAGTGTATGAGGATATAGATCTAAGTTGATCTCTTTGCATTACCACATCATTATCATCTTTGATTGCATCAAAGAAATTCTGAGGGTTGATACCTCCGAGGTATTCTTTCTCAAAGAAAGCCGTAGCCGCAAATTCTTCTGGATCAATCCCCACAACAATATAGGAATAAGTTAATTGACCATAAGTAATTATTTGACTTGACATCTTCAGGTAGGTAGCTGCTTGAACACCTTCTATTGCTAAGACTTGCTCTTTCGTAACATTAGAATTTATATTAACTCTACGTACTAATACATCCGCCCCAATCGCATACCGTGCTGATTCTTTGTCATGATTTTGATAAGATTGAATTGTCACAATTGATGCAAAAATTAAGGTAAATGTCAAAGTAATTAGTATTAATGATCTTGTAGTATCTCCTCTTCTTCTTGAACTTCGTTTTGTGGCTAAGCCAATTACTCCAAATCGATCAGATTTCCAGGTCTTCTTCGAAATCCAACTAACCAATCGCGGATAAATCCTTGTTGCCAGTAATATACTGCCAAGTATCAATAGAACTGGTGCTGTCGTGCCCAAACCATAAACAAATGAGTAAGCAGACGTTCCTCTCAACTGGGTACGAACTATAACCCAAAGCAGAATTCCTATTGCTATTAATACGATATCAAGGTAGAGTTTTTCCCACATTGGTTTTTTAACTTGATGTTCAACATAGGCTTCCTGTGTTGTTATTCGACTCATATCAAAGACGTTTTTAGCATTTACAATTAATGATAAGACTAATCCTATTCCAATAATGATATACAGAATTACCAGATTTAAACTTGGATAAACACTGGTTCCTGCAAAATTCAGAAATCCAATACTTTTATTCATCAACCAAGTGAAACCATAACCCATAATAAAAGAAATTAGAAGGGCAGTTATCGTAAGCTCTATCACCTGCATTACTAATATGAAAACAACTTCTTTTTGCGAAGACCCTCTTTGCAACATACTAGATACTTGTCTTTTCTGTCTTCTCTTCATCAAGTTTGCCGAATAACTAGTTAAGGACAAAGCCATGCCTACAATTGGCGTAATAAATAAAAGACCAAATAATTGGAAGATAATAAATTCACGATAAAAGTCTTCTAAATCATGAACTAAATCTGCATAAATGTGTAAAGTTATCCCTTCGCTTTCAAATTCTCGAGTTAATTCTTGACTAAATGTTTGCAAATTAGCAATTTCTTTGGCTAAATTAAAGGAATCAATTTTATCTAGATTGAAAGCTATTCTACCTATAGGCTGAGCATAACCAGGGAAATAATCGAGTAATGAAATAAAATTCGCAACATTTGTGTAGCTAGTGATGAAAAATTCTTCACTAAAGTACTCAGTCATTGAGTCAAAATCATCTTCAAGCTTTGTGTTATTAATGCTTTTTGCATTACTAAAATCTTCTTTAGTTATTAGTCCAGAGATATTGAATTCTCTTCCACCTAAAGGAACACCCAATTCAATTACAGATTCATAAGACATTGGAAAAATGGGAGTCCAACCAACAAAAGTTCCCATACTACTTAGATTAGTTGCTTCAATCGTAGATCTTTCAAAGACACCAATGACTTGACCAACCTGATGTGGTATAGTTCCGTTGAACATCATATCACTTAATGCACTAAAATAATCAGAAGGCACACCGTACATATGAATATCTGGTAGAATCATTCGACTACCAGACGTTGAGTTTACAGCCAGAAAGAAACTACGATCTAAATAATAATCTACTTTTAAAACTCTCTCGGAGAGCTCTGCATTTTCAATTGCTAAATCAGTAATTTCATGTAATCTTGGGATAGAGCCCTCTATTTCTCCACGTATATCATAAGATGAAATACTCACCGTGAACTGTTGGGAAGGGACACCATTATAAAAGCCTTCAAAAGCTCCAAACTGAAAACTGTACATAAACATTAAGCTTTCAGCGATTAATGCTAGGCTTATACCTAGACCTAGAAACATGGCAATAGTGGACCGTCTGTTGAGAAAAATCATTTTGTAGTATAGTTTAAATTTCTCCATGAATCCAACCATGCAACCAACTACCAACTTTTATACAAATATCTTCAAAGATAACACTTTCTAAAACTAATTAAGGATTATCATAAGTTAAGTTATTGAGCACAATCTGGTCAGATTAATCAATAATCCTTTTTATAACTGACCACTAGTAAAAGAGCATGAACATTAATTCAGAGAAATAGTCATTGAACTTTATATTTACTTGGAAATGATGTGAAAAAATGAAAGACGTTATTCTACAAGGCATTGAATACGGAAAAAAACTCAATGCTGATTTTATAGATGTTCGTTACCAAAACAAGTATGTAGCGAATTACCAATCCCGAGATGGAGAGCTAACAGTAAACACTGGTTCTCGAAGAGGGTTGTGTACTCGTGTCTTATACAATGGTGCTTTAGGTTTTGCTTCAACAACTTCTATTGAACTGAAAGATTTGAAGACAGTTATTGAACACGCAACGAAATTAGCTAAGGGTGCTGCAGAATCTAAAAAAGAAAAGATCACATTCGCAGATGTGAAATCCCATACTGATAAAGCAATTTCCCCAAGGATTAAGTCGCTGGAAGACATTTCTGTGGAACAAAAAATCAATATGATTAAGGAAGCAGAAAAGGTATACAAAGACTACGAAGACATCAAAAGCTATACACTTGGTTATGATGAAATTATAGATCATAGGATTGTTGGTAACAATGAAGGAACATTAATTGAGCAAGCAACAATGATTCCTACAATCAGGGCATTAGCAATTGCTTCTAGAGAAACTAAGATAGCTCCTTATCAAGAAGCTTGGAGTAAGGCCAAAGGGTTTGAGTTACTTGATGAACACCCACTAACAGAATTAGTGAAATTTGCTTCTGAAATGGCTTTAAAGAATCTAGAAGCTGAATTACCTCCTGGTGGATCAACTAATGTTGTAATTGATCATACAAGTGTTGGAATCATTGCACACGAAGCAGTGGGTCATTGTTCAGAAGCTGATCTCGTTGAAGCTGGAAGTTTCTTGAAAGGCAAGATTGGACAAAAAGTTTGTTCTGAACTCGTAACAATGATTGATACACCGGTAATTGATGATGGCAGTGGTTGGTTAATGTATGACGATGAAGGAACTAAGGGAAGAAAAGTTGAGATCATTAAAGAAGGAGTCTTAACTGATTTCCTAAACAATCGTATGTATGCAGCTAAAATGGATATGAAACCTACTGGCAATGCTCGTGCTTTCAATTTCGATGATGAACCTTTAGTTCGTATGAGAAATACTTACATTGCTCCTGGAGACATGACTGAAGAGGAATTATTCGAAGTCGTAAAAGATGGTTTGTTCGTTACTGGAATGATGAATGGCTCTGCTGACACTTCGGGTGAATTTATGGTGGGTACTGGCCATGCTATTGAAATAAAAAATGGCAAATTAACTGACAAAGTTTTTGTGGGTCCCACAATGACAGGCAATGCATTTGAAGTTCTTTCATCAACAATGGGTATTGGTAAGGAATTGAAACTTAACATTGGTACAGGATTCTGTGGTAAAGAACAAGCAGCGAAGGTTGATGCAGGTGGAGGATTACTTGCTTGCAAAGTAATTTTAGGAGGAAACTAAATGTTCGACGATGCTTTAGATATTGGAAATAAAGTACTGAAATATTGCTCAAAGAAAGGCATGGAATCAGCTGAAATCTATTTTGCTTATAACAACCAAAAACAAGTCTTACTAGATGGCACCAGTATTGGAACACAAAGAGCAAAAGAAGAGCTTGGTGTTGGAATAAGAATAATCCATGAAGGTTCTGAGGGTTTCTCCTCCACAAATATAATCACACAAGAAGCATTACAAAAAACAGCTGATGAAGCATTTGTAGTTGCTAAGCTTTCACCGAAAATTGAAGGAATTGGTTTTGCTGAGAAACAGAATATTAAATCGCTTGACGGAATTTACAATGAGAAATTGGCAAATCTTGATGTAGATTCTATAATAACTGATGGTTTAGATTTCATTAAAGGTTTTACTAGCATTGATTCTCGGATAAAAACTACATTAAGTAGTTTTACTTTGAGTACCTCAGGTGTAGCAATTCAAAATTCAAATGGTGTGAATGTCAATAGAAAAAGTGTAAATTACCAAGCAGGCTTGATAGCAATTGCTAGTGATAAGGAGAAAGCAGGTGCATTTACATTTGAAACTACTTTCTCAAGAAAGCATGAAACAAATTTCACAGAAGTTGGTGAAAGACTAGGTCAAAGAGCTATTGATGGTTTAAATCAAGAACTTATGAAAGAATTCGAAGGTCCGGTCATTTTTAGATCTGATGCTATGATGAATCCTGTTGGATTTGTTCTAGCTTTAGCTGTTTCTGCAGATTGGCGTCAAAGAGGAACTTCATTTTGGAAAGATCGCTTAGCAGACAAGGTTGCTGATGAAAGACTTCAATTAGTCGATAAACCATTTGATCTTTCCGGTGGTGGAGGAGTCACATCATTTGATGCTGAAGGCAACCCAACTAAAGACATTGAAATTGTTAAAGATGGAGTATTACAGACTTTCTTACACAATCAACAAACAGCGAATAAAGAAAAATTAAAACCAACTGGGAATGCTACTCGATCATTTGGTGCAAACCCATCGTTTACTCAAAAACCAGCTATGATTTTACCAAATTCTCCATGGATTCTTGCAGGCGATATGACTGAAGATGAGATGATCGGAGATACAAAGAAAGGGCTAATCGTGCATAATTATACTGGAACTGTTCGTTTTCAGAATGGTATTTTCTCGGGTGTAGCAAAAGGTGCTTACCTCATTAAGGATGGAGAAATAACTGTTCCTGTATCTGGAGTTTCCATTTCAGGTAATGTCTTTGATTTAGTCAATAATATCAGTGGTATTGGTAAGGAATATCATTTAGCTAATGGTTATCTTACTACTCCAATGATGAAATTTGATGGGATAAAAGTATCAACCAAATGATTCTTTATCCTATTTTACTTTTTTTTATTCTCGTTATGTTTAAATCTCAATTTTTTTAGATGATACTCTCGACGAAAAACTAAATAAATGAAGTGAATCTAGTTTTATATCCTCATTCATTTTCAGAGGATAGTCAAATGGTTATTGTTGGGGCATTTATTCTACCACATGGGTCAATGATACTTGACCCAAAGAAAAAGGGACTTCCGAAAGAAGCCAAAGATCTTCACAAAGCAATGATTGATGCTACTAAAGCAATAGAGAAACTAAAACCTGATTTAATTTTCATGACGTCTCCACATGGTATTGCTTTGTCAAATGATTTTGGTATTTGCTTGAATAAAGGAGCTATCGCATCTTGTGAGTGGGAGAATGAATATCAGAATTATACTGTTAAAATTGATATTGATCAAGAGATTTCGAATAAATTACTTGATTATCTTCTGGAAAAAGAAACAGCTGTTACTGGAATAGCTGCATACACTCCAGGTGTTGAAGTAAATCTAAGATGGGGGGATGCGGTTCCATTATGGTTCCTCAGAAAAATCTCTTCAAAACCCAAATATGTTCTTCTTTCACAACCCTTACGTAGGCATGATCAAACAGAAGAATTAATTCCGGAAACATTATGCTTAGGTAATGATCTTCGACTTTTCTTTGAAAAATTGAAGAAAAATGTTGTTATTATTATAAGTGCTGACATGGGCCATACTCATGATAAAGACGGTCCTTACGGTTTCTCTGAAGATGCTGCGCCTTTTGATGCTCTTATGGAAGAATGGGCTGGGTCTTTAGATTCAAAATTACTCGTAAAGAAAGCAGTTCCAAAACTAGGAGAAGCACTTTGTTGCGGCTACATTGGTTTTGTTATGCTTCAAGGAATGCTGGAGAAGAAGAAATTGAAACCCGAAGTAACAAGTAGGTCAGCTCCTACATACTACGGAATGATGGTAGCAAAATATCTTTGAATTAGACACGTCTTTTATGATATACAAATCCTCTTCGAATTATTCTTACTTCATCTTTATGAATATTCACTTTTCTCATTATTTCCGAATAATTTGGATTTGGAAATGTTTTGAGTTTATCAACAATTTGTTTTGTAATTTCAAGAACAGGATCGATTTCTAACAAGAGCTTAGCTTGTTTTACATATTTATCCTCTGATTTATTATCAATTGTTTCAATAATACTACAGATAAGATGAGCTTTGTCTTCAACTTCTTCACTGAAAAGTATAGAAGTAAATTGAGCAGAAAGTCTAGTATCATCTTTCTTTAATAAATGAGGATTCATTATCAACATTTCTGAAAGGATATCGTAGTATTGATTTGTCTCATCACCAACAATTTCCGCACATGCTATCTCTAGTTGAGTTCTTTCTTTCATGTAATTCCCCCTAACTAATACTATCTTCTACTTATTATTTGGGTGAATCATTATATAAAATATGTTAAATTCTAAACAACTTGAAGAAAAATAATAACTATTCTAAGTAGTATTCTTTTAATATTCTATGAAGATTGGTAAAGTATGACATCGGTTAACACTTTCCAAAATAGAGGAGTAAAAGACAATCTAATATCTAAGCATTATTAGTTTTTCTTTCGTTTAATAAGAATTAACAACGATATTGTTGCTAGACTTGTGAATATAATTGTAATCCCAAACATATTAGCTGTTTCTGTAACCTCTGAAAGTTGATACTCAAATATTTTGAATCCATTCCCATGCATTGAAACATAGAGTAAGTTACTGGTAACGACAAGATTACTTACTAGATTATCGTTATATTCACCTATTTTTTCAAGATCATCAAATGAACTAATGTTTACTACTTCAACACCATTTTGAAACACAACTACAAATGCCAAGTCATCTTTGATTTCTAAGTCGAAAATGGAATTTACCGAAGAATAACTGTTAATTAACGTAGGATTACTTAGGTCAGTCAAATTCAGAATTTCTAGTTCCCCACTTGTAACCCAAGCAATGTTGTCTTGTATAATCAAGTCATAGTTATAACCACCATTGTTAAAAACTCCAATTTCCACAATACTATTGGGATTTGTGACATTAAGAATCTTGAAACCGCTTGTTAGACATGATGCATAGCAAATTTCATTTTCTACATAAAATCTGTGAAATTCATTATCTCCGTCTACATACTCTGAGATTTTTACAGGAGTGCTAGGATTTGTTACATTTATTAATACCAAACTCCAGTCCCAAGTCGAATCATGCCACTCTGCAGTATATGCAATATTATCGCAAACAAATACTCCATCTGTCTCTCCATCACCAAGATCTGCAATTTGACCAAGTTTTACTAAATTACTAGGGTTACTAATGTTGTATATTTCGAGTCCTTGATGATGATCAGCAAGATATAGAAGGTCGTCTTCTACAAAGAAATCATGTGGAATGCCACCATCATAGAAAGTGTCCAAATGCACAGGAGTAGCTGGATTGCTTATATTATACGTTAGTAAACCACCATCCATATCTATGATTATTGCCAAATCATCGTAAACTTCACACATAAAAGTGTCTCCCCCTGTAGATTCAATATGGGTCTTTTCTTCAAAGGTAAATTCGTACGTTAGACCTTTTACTTGTTTTACAGATGAAGAACAAAATATAGATGTAATAATTAACAAAACAAAGAAAATACGTGCTTGTTTTTTCATTCTTATAACCAAACCATCAACAATATCTAAAGATAGATAAGAGAACTATTTATTGTTTCTCATTAATGTGAGAATAGATTCTCTTTTTCCATTGTGAATGATGGTCGCAAAGTATCTTTAAATTATATCTGTTTTCTAACATAACGATCTTTGTTTCGATAATAGACATGATAAATTGTAAAGCTCTAAAAGGAAAAATTCATCCTTTCTAAGGAGTATTATTTTAATATACTCTGAAGTAAGGTAAAGTATGGCTTCGATTAATACTTTCCATAAGAGAAGATATACATTTCAAAGTCTCTTTAAGGATATCAAACAGCTCATCGCTAATTTCCAACAAGTAAAAGAAACTTTCACAAGTAACCGAATTAGCAGGCAATTTGCTGAACGAATCATGTTATCTGTTACTTCGATCAATAATTGCATTTATTGTTCATACGGTCATTCAGGAGCAGCTCTTAAGAGTGGGGCTTACGAAGCAGAAATTATTTCAATATTTGACAATTCGTTCGAATCATGCAAAGAAGATGAAATAGTAGCTTTGAATTTTGCGAAACATTGTGCGAGAAGTAATAATAATCCAACTAAAAAAGAGAAAGAGAAGCTTGTCAACTATTATGGTCTTCAAAAAGCAAGAGATGTTCTTGTCTATATACAAATAATCACTTTAGGTAATCTCATGGGAAACGCTGTGGAAGCCTATGAAGCAAGAAAAAAAGGAATCACTGTTGAAGATGGTTCATTATTATTTGATTCATTTGCATTTGTTCTTGCGAAACCTTTCTTTAAGCAATTAAAGAAATCAGGAATTGATGCTATAGGTGATAGATTATCCTCAGGTGAAGATTTGATGAAATTTGTAACACTCCTTTAATATCTCATCAAGTACTTGTTTTTCTACCATACAGAAAGATTTTAACC
>DAOVPS010000038.1:0-18902 GCA_030629105.1 Candidatus Heimdallarchaeota archaeon | reverse complement strand
CTTTGGCCATAGCGCCAAGCAATTCTGTAAGGAATAGCAACCCAAATGAATGAAACAGCTCCTGCTTTAACCATTTTCTGACCATAAGCACCTTCTACTACTCGCTCTCCAATATCTTTAGCAAGATTAATTTCCACCAATTTATGTTCGAGAGCTAAATACCGATAAATCCCAGGTTTCAAACCTTCAACTTTGTTGATTAAAAGATAGGTTTCAAACGCATGCCTGGCTCCAGCAGATGGGACGATTCTTTTGGTATATATTTCACTGATTTCTTTGATTCCTTGTGTTGCCCATAAAAGCCAAGCTAATTCGTTTAGAGTTAGAGCTTCGGTGCTATATTTTCGAACACTTACTCTATCTTCTATTGCTTTTCTTAAATCCAAACTAGGGACATTAATTTTATCAGGAGCAGGTAAATCGATAAGTTTCTTTTTCTTATCATAAGCTGTTTGTAATGGAGGATTTTTTACCTTTTTTCTCTGATCAGACTCTTCCAAATACTTGTACTTGGTTTTTTCCATAAATTCTTGACCAATGCCTTTTTTCATCTTCAACAACTCAATATTTTCAATTACTTCTTATGTTCTATTAAATATAAGTTCTAATCTTAAGTTTCTAAATTCTAGAGTAAATTTAAGTATTTGTCAGCGAATTATTATCTATGTCCGAAAAAGTTCGTATAGTTGTATATAATCCTAATTGGCCGGAAATCTATAAACTTGAAAAAGAGAAAATTAAAGAAAAAATCGATGAGTATATTGCATCCATAGACCACATCGGAAGCACAGCGATTGAGGGATTAGTTGCAAAACCAATTGTAGATATTTTAATTGGATTGAACTCTTTGGATGATGCTCAATTTTGCATACCAAAATTGGAAGAATTAAATTATGAATATGTTCCTGAATTTGAGGATGTACTCCCAGATAGAAGGTATTTCCGCAAACCTCCTACGAATCAAGGGTCTAGAGATTTCCATGTACATATGGTTGAGATTAAAACTTACTTCTGGAAAAGACAATTGATTTTTAGAGATTATTTGAGAAAGTTTCCCAAAGTCGCTAGTGAATATGGTGAATTGAAATTAAAACTAGCAGCTGATTTACAGGATGATCGAGAAGCTTACAGTGAAGGGAAAACGGATTTCATATTGGGTATTCTTGCGAAAGTTGAGAAAGAAACAGAAAATGATCCTTAGAATAACAATTATTCCCCGTATGCTAATTCCTCATATTCAGCTGCTTTATCAAAATCTTCAGCTTCTTCGTATGCTGAAGCTAAATTATGTAACGCTTCAAAATATTTCGGTTCAATTTCTACTGCAGTTTTGAAGCACTCTATTGCTGCTGAAAGGTCTCCTATCATAGCATAAACCACTCCCAGATTATTATATGCTAATTGATAGAAGGGATTTAGCTCAATTGATCTCTCGAAATGCTTTATTGCTTCTTCGAATTCCTTCTTATCTACAAGAATTAATCCTAGAAAATTATAAGGTTCATAATAAAGTGAATCAATATCAAGTGCTTCTCTGAAGAAGCTAGCTGCTTTTTCTGGCTCGTTTAATTGCATATAGGCTCTTCCTAAGGTATTATAGGCTACTTGATAACTTGAGTTGATAACCAAAGCTCTTTGACATACGTCAATTGCTTCTTCTATATCACCTCTTTCAAGATAGCTGATTCCAAGATTTACCATTGCTTCGTAATAATCCGGTTTAATATCTAGAACCTCAAGAAAACAGGCAATAGCCATAGTATTGTCGCCAATTTTTGTGTAACTTGTCCCTAAATTGAGTAACGCTTCCAAATAATCAGGATTCAATTCTAATGCTCTCTTATAACAAGCTATTCCTTTGTCTAAATGATTTTGATAATCATTAGCAACTCCTAAGAGAAACCAGGCACGGGGGTTGTCTATTTGCAAATCAGTTGCTTTTTGGAAAAATTCTATGGCATTTTCAAATTTCCCACTTTGTATACCTGCGACTAATCCCATCTCGAGTAATTCTTCAGGATTATCTATTTCTCTGATACCCCGTTCAGCCATAACCTTCGAGTCCTATTTATTTAGTATTGGGAAATCGTAATCATTTAATCTTATACCAATTATTTTTGGCATGATTTATGTCAGTAACCAACGTAATTTGCCGTTTACTTTCACGTTACAGTTACAAAGTGATTTCTAAACTACGACACTGAAGTAAATATAAACCACTTTCGAAACGTGCAAATTAGCGATAAAAATCAAAAAATTAGTGTTTATGGAATAATCTCATATGTTCAATTTTCAGACATTTATCCATTACAAAGGGGATACCATTCTTTTCTGCAATTTCCTTAGCTTTTTCATTTACTATTCCCAATTGTAACCAGATTAATTCTGGTTTGAGTTTGACAGCTTCTTCGACAATTTTCGGGGTATCTTCACTTGGTCTAAAAATATCCACAATATCGACTTGAACTGGAATTTCAGATAGTCTTGAATAGACTTTTTCTTCAAGAATTGTTTCTGCCAAAGGATTAACAGGAATTATTGTATAACCATGTTCTTTCAGATACTTTGGTATCGAATGTGCTGCTTTGCTTGGATTTCTAGAAGCTCCAACAACAGCGATTATTTTACTTTTCTCAAGTATCTTGATTATTTCCGGTGTAATTGACATAACTTAAACCACGTCAAATATACAATATGTAATATATTATTTTTATTAATTATAATTTAACAAGTAGTTCTTTTTTCAAAGAAAGATTTCATATTCACCAATACCGAAATCTTCATTCGTTTGCCAATAGTCATCGATAGAATCCAACTTTGCCAATTTTGAAGCACCAACATAGGGCATTAAATCAGTTTGTGCTGTTGATAGAATCCTAATATTGTTTTTGCATTCCGGAAGTAATATAGCTAATTCATCCTCAAGTCTCTTCTTTAATCCCAAGAATTTTGCCCCCCCACCTGTTAGGCAAATGTTGTTACTGAAATCCTTCCACAATCTAATGTTTAAACTTTTGATAACATTAGCAATTGCTTGGGATAAATTAATCTCTTTCATATTGTATTTGTTACCTTCACAATCACTTCTCGGACATAGGGCAACTTTCTCTGAAAAGAATTTTTTATAGAAGAATAGCTCAGGCAGTTTCCACCTTTCAGAACTTAGATTGAATGTATATTTATCAATATAGTAGGTTATAGGTCTATCATCACTATCTTTCATATTCTGATTGTATGATCTTACAAAACAATGGTTTTCTTTAATGTCTCGAATAAACATTGAGTCTATTGATCCTTCGAATCCCTGTTTCTGTAACCAAGAACCTAGTTGTAATGTTAGCTCGAGACCACCAAATGATATTTGAGCTATATGCTCTTCTAATATTGCTGCCTGATAAATCGGTACGATTCTTATTTGTGAAAACCCAATATCTACAATAATTGCAGTTAATTTCCTCATCATTGGCAAGTAAGCAACTAATGAAAGGAAAGGATCTGAGATAACGGCAATCTTTTCCGCCAATAATTCCTCATGAAAATATTCGAGAACCAAATCTCTAAACGGACTATCTGTTAGTATTGCAGTTGGTAAACTTATGAGTATAGGATTAATTGTAGGATCAATCTTTAATTTCTTAACACTTGCTAACCAGTAAGCTTTAATGAGTTCTTCATTTGTAGTTTGACTCCCTTCGATAGGGAATCGTCTTATCCTAACCTTCAAATCAGTACTTTGTTCTGGAAAAACAAAGCGAGGATATTTTTCTCCCCCAAAACCGATTTTCGTACTTGAAGCTCCATGAATAATAAGAGCAGGAGTTAAATCTAGTTTTTCTTCTAATTCAGCTTCTAATTTGGCTTCTAATTTAGCTTCAACTGCTATCTTGCTTTTATCCAGTTTCTTCATCCTTTTGGTTAACAAATGAGACGACCTTAATTAAACGATAATATAGTAAATACTGCTTATTCAATATTATAATGATGCGGTTTGAATACACTCTCACAGTCAGAAGGATTTTATAACAGAAAAATAGTTGATTATATTTCATCAATCGAAATAAAGTTTTTTAATCGCTTATATTATCAATGGTTTTGATTGAAACATCATCATATAATCTTAGAAGCAGGTCGTATCCTTATCGAGATAGTTATTATTCCAAGCTGTGAGAATTAATGCTAGAACTAGAGAAAATTGACTTTAAGAAAATGGGTTTTCGTGCAGGCATAGAAGTGCATCACCAAATTAAAACAAAGAGGAAGCTTTTCTGTAATTGCCCCCCCATCCTTTGCGATGGAGAACCAGACTATCTGTTTGAACGGTACTTCAGACCTGTGTTAGGAGAAATGGGTGATTTTGATGCTGGCATGCTAATTGAGTTTGAGAAAGGATATAGAGTAATTTATCATGCATTCGAAGCTTCTGTTTGTAATTATGAACAAGATGAGCAACCCCCTTTCTGGCCTGATTTTGAAGGAATTTATATGGGATATGAATTAGCTCATTGGCTTAATTTTTCAGCGTTAGTAGATGAAATTGTTGTCTCAAGAAAGCAATATCTAGATGGATCAATCACAACAGGATTCCAAAGAACAATGATCGTTGCTCGAGATGGATGGGTACCTGTTAATGGGAAGAAAATTAAAATTACAAATCTTACAGTAGAGGAAGACGCTGCAAGAAAAATCAAAACTGAAAATTTCGGACGAACAGTCTATTACAATCTTGACCGTTTGGGAATACCATTAGTTGAAGTAATATCAGACCATGAGGATTGTGATAATCCTGATGACTTTAAGAAATTGGCAGAATATATAGGATTAACTTTACGATTAAGTGGTATTGCCCAACGAGGTCTTGGCTCAGTACGACAAGATGTTAATTTTAGTATTAAAGGAGGAAATCGAGTTGAGATCAAAGGAGTACAAGATCTTGACACTTTTGTCGATCTTGCTCGTAGAGAAGTAGTTCGACAAGATATGCTTTTAAAAATTGCAGGGATGTTAAAAGAAAGGGGATTAACAAAAGAGGACTTAGAACATACTTATATTGATTTAACAGAAAACTTTGACCCAAAAATCATTCCTAAAAACTATATCCTGATGGGAATTCGTATTCCAAAACTTGGTGGAATCTTTGGGATTGAAATACAACCTGGCAAAGATTTCGGTCAAGATGTCATTGAAAAAACAGAACTGATTTCAGGAATTCCTAGAAGCTATCTTTTCCATTCTGATGAAATAAGCCAGAAAGCTCTTAGGAGATTCCAAGAAAAGAAGATGAGCTTAAAGAATGAGGATTATCAGAAGAATTTCTTTTTCCAAAATTTAACGATTGATTTAAACAAGAAAATTAGAAAAATACTAAATCTGAAGAAGGATGATGCGTACTTTTTAGCTCTTGGTCCACAAAAGTGGGTTATCCACGCATTGAAGAAGATAGTTGAAAGAACAAAAATGGCTTTAGATGGCGTTCCACTAGAGACCAGGAGATTTCTACCGGATAATAATACAGAATTTTTACGGGTGATTCATGGTCAAGATCGTCTTTATCCTGACACGGATACACCACCTATTGATATGGATATGGAAAAAATACAAAAGCTGAAAGAAAAGGTTGGAGATAGACCATGGGAGATTGTAAACGAATTCGAGGAAAAGTATGGATTCTCTTATGACCAAACTGTTAAGCTAATTCGTCATGATAGAATTAATGATATTAGAAAATTAATCGAAGAATATAATTTTGATCCGAATCGTTGCTATGTCTTATTGGAGGAAACAATTCTAGCATTAACAAGAGAAGGACTAAAAACAAAATCGCTATCTATGAAAAAACTAATCGAAGTTCTTAAAGGAGCACATTCAGGTGATTTTGATTACAATCAATTCCAATCTATTTTACGATTATACATTAGCAGTCCAAAGAAGAATCTGAAGCAAATCCTCTCTGATCTTAAAATCAAAAAAATAACAGAGAAGGATATTGAAAGCCTTTTTGATGAATCATTAAAAGATCTTGATAAGCATCCAAGAAGAAATGATTTCACAAAAGAAGAACTCGCTGAAAAGGTTACTGGAAATATTATGAGAAGAATAAATGGAGGATTTTCTGGTAAGAGGATCTTTGAAATTGTTCTCTCAAAGTTGGAGGGCAAATAACTCAAGGGATGTGTGTTATGTGAACAAGAAGAAAACACCTAAGGAAACAACCAAACAAAAAAGAGATCCTATTGGTTACAAGGGAGAACTCCGGAAACGACTCGAGACAGAAGGAATCGGTGTTTGGAGCGAAGTAACGGTAAAGAAGGGAGATGCCGTTTATGAAGGCGTTATACTCCCAAGAAGTGATCACACATCCGAAGGATACTTGGTGCTTAAAGTAGATACAGGTTACAATATTGGTGTGAAAATCACCCCAGATACCACTATTAAGGAATATGGCTACAAAGAAGGAAAATACAAACTTCCTGATATTAGTGTTAAATTCAAAGAAGGTTTGCCCAATGTTACTCTTCTAGGAACTGGTGGTACTGTTGCCTCAAGATTAGATTATAGAACAGGTGCAGTTTTACCTGCTTTTACTCCTGAAGAATTATTCAGTGCTGTCCCTGAATTAATTGATATTTGCAATCTCACACCAAAGAAGATTTACTCTTTGCTTTCTGAAAACTTCCAACCTGAATATTGGGCTAAAACAGCTGAAGCTGTTATGAAGGAATTCGAAAGTGGAGCTAATGGAGTAATTATTGGACATGGAACAGACACAATGAGTTTTACAGGTTCTGCTTTATCTTTTATGTTCCAAAATCAAGCTGCACCTATAGTTATTGTAGGTTCACAGCGAAGTAGTGATAGACCTTCTAGCGATGGTCCTCTCAACATAATTAATGCCAGTACTATTGCAGGATATGTTGATCTTGCTGAAACAGTTATTTGTATGCATGGTGGAACAAGTGATTCCTATAATTTAATTCATCGAGGAACTCGAGTTAGAAAGATGCATTCCAGCAGAAGAGATGCTTTCAGAACTATCAGTGATGTTCCTTTAGGCATTATAGATGCAAATCAAAAAGTGACTTTCTTGAAGGATGATGTTAAGAGAAGAGGAGATATGGCTGATATGTGGGTTGATACTAAAATCGATCCTAAAGTCGCTATGCTGTACTTTTATCCTGGAATGGATCAGGATATGCTTCACTCAGTAATTGATAACGAGTATCATGGAGTAGTGTTCATTAGTACGGGATTAGGGCACGTAAACACTGATATGTATCCTGCTCTTGAACGTGCACAAGAAGAAGAAATCCCGATTTGTATTGTCGTTGAACCTTTGTGGGGTTTTACTAATCTACGAGTTTATGAAACTGGAAGAGATATGCTTGCTCGAGGTATTTTTGAAGGAGCAAATATGTTGCCATGTGCTGCATATGCAAAAATGATTTGGACTCTTGGTCATACTCGAGATGTTAAAGAAGTGGAGAAAATAATGACCACTAATATTGCTGGAGAGATAACTGATAGAGAGTTAAACAGGGCTTATATGATCATGCAAGGTGTTGAACCTGGTTTAGATGAAATGCTCAAACAAGTTGATAAAAATCCCAGAGAACATCGATGGGGTATCTGATTAACAGAATTAGTCTTTAAAATAAAGAAATGTTGATACTATTCCAAATAAGGTCTAGCATCGACATCTTGACCATTTCTTTTAGCAACTTTTCGCCAAGAATTTGTGTTCAATTTTGCGATAGGTTTCTGTAGAATCTTCCAATAAAACATTCCAGGTAAAGTTCTCGGAGCCATATCAGGTAAATCTTGATTCGAGATAATAGCATCTGCTAAATTATCCAAGATACCTCTCATGATATCTGCTTCTTTTCCAAGATCATGCATTTGTTTTCCATATCTTCCTTTGAACATTTCTCCTGCTTGGGCAGCAAAGCTACCTGCCCACTTGAAACCTACAGTTTTAGCGAATTTATGATAAATTGGAATTGATACAGCAGAAATTTGTACTACTTCCCCAAGTCCACTATTAACAATTGGTAAGAATCGTTTTTCTTCCAAGTTCATTTTCTTGGCAGCAATAAGTTCCATTAGTTTGATAACAATATAAGGTTGACAATCTCCATAAAGTGGAGTTATTAGAATAATAGTATCAGAATCTTCAATTTCATTCATCATTTGTGTAATTTTTTCATCACTTGCTAGTTGACTTCTTACAATTAAGGTACTTGTTTCGAGTCCTTTTTCTAGCAACTTTTCATCAAGATATTTTCCAAAACTAAATGAAGTGCTCTTCTTCCCTCTAGGACTACCAATTAAGAACAAAACTTTGGTCATTTTTTCAACTCCATTTCATTTATCATCTGTTTTATTTTCTCTTGCCCCACTTTTTCATCTTTTTGAAAAATGAATATTTTATGGACTGGTGGAAAGTAGTTTAAACTATTTCGATAAACTAGCTTTCTGAATAAATGCTCTTCCTCATCATCAGAGTTTTCAGAAATACCGACTGCAAGAATAGATGGATAACTATCATATCTCTTAAGATGATGTGATTCACCATTTATTATTTGTACACCAGGAAGCAAAGTTCCCAATAAGCGGTCAATAATTTTTTTCAGTTCAGAAGAATATCCACCAAAAGTTATTGGAGTTAAAAAGACTAATAGATCAGAATTTACTACTTTCTTTTTAATCTCTTCACCATCATCACCTTTTACTCCAGTGCAAATACCTGGAGTTGTATCCCAGCATTTGAAACAACCAGTACAACTGATTATTTTTATTTGATTCATAATGAATGAATCGGTTTTCATGTCTTGGGATTTGAATTCTTCTTCTAGAGCTGCTTGGATAGGTGCTAGCTCTGTTTGATGTTTTAAGCTACCATTTAAGATAACAACATTCAACTAAATCACAGCAAGGAATAGACATTCATATTTATGAATTTTTTCAATGAAAAAATGAGGAAAATAATTCTGTATTTAAAATAATAGTTTAAGAAGTTATTAATTAAGACCAGTTTTTAGAAGAAAGTAAGAAAGAATGCTTTTAAGAGAAACAAATCTATGTTGAAATGAAAATAGCGAGGATAATTTTTGTCCTGCTGAATTCCTAAAACTAAATTATGGGATGATTTCGAAAAATGGCATTAATAAGTGAAGAAATGAATAAAGCCCTCAATAATCAAATTAAAGAGGAACTAGAATCCGGATACCTATATCTAGGTATGTCTTATTGGTTTGAAGAACGTTCTTTCCATAACCTTGCACATTGGTACTATGCACAAGCACAGGAAGAATATGTCCATGCAAAGAAATTCATGGATTATATTATTGAAACTGGTGGAACTGTGGAATTACAGGTACTCAAAAAACCAAAAGGTGATTGGAAGAATTTCAAAGAAATTTTAGAAGCTGGGTTAGCTCACGAGAAATTCATTACAAGTAAAATTGAAGAGTTATGGAAACTGATGGAGAAATTGGGTGAATTACAACCTCGATCACTACTGACATGGTTCATTGATGAACAAGTCGAAGAAGAAGCAAATGCACAAGAACTCATTGATACTTACGAAGGTTACAAGAACGATCAATTATTCGATCATCATACACACAGAGCAGAATAGTAAATTAAACAACAAATGGAATTTGACAGATTCAAATTTCATTGATTTCTTTTCTTTTTTCGTTATTTTCAAAGAAAGATTTATCTTTGGAAACTTTACATATTTGTTTATGACTAAAAAGCACTCTAATAACTTTGCATTTGAATTCTACAAAGAATATTCCAACATTAGAGAGCTCCTTATTGATTCATTCAACGATAAAATCTCATATTATCAGAAGATAGTTTACTCACAACAAATTATATTCAATCTATTTGTTATTGGTTTTCTTATAGACAATGGAATAATAAAAAAAGTGAAGAATAAGAAGCTAAACCATGATGAATTCTTCACAGAACAACTAAAAGACGATTCCTTTTTCTCTGTGTTTTTAGAGATTTCCAATTTTTGCAGAACTTATTCAACTGATAGGATTTTTTCAATATCAAGTCAAAAATTCTACATTCCTTTTTTCAATTTAGATTTCTTTATTCTTTTATCAGAGTTGGATGAAAATTCTGTCTCACTATCAAGTAGCTCTAGAGAACAAATACTCAATTATGTAATGAATGTCTCAAAAAATCCAAGATTTAGCTTTGATTTATTTGGAAGTATATTCGAGCAGGATTTAGCACTTCTTGAGGTTTTGCGGAAAAATGAAATTTCTGCTGAACAAGAAATCAAAATATTGACTAAATTAACTGAAAGAAGAAAGAAAGGTATTTTCTATACCCCAAAAACAGTTACAGATTTTATCTGTAGAAAAACTGTTTATTCATATCTCTTGGAGCATTTCAATATAGTTGATAGAAAACTCGAATCAGCTATTACAAAAATGAATGAATCTGAACTGAACGAACTTTATGATTTAATTTGTGAGATCAAGATACTAGATCCTGCTTGTGGTGCAGGAAATTTCTTACTGGAAACTTGTGATTTACTTTTCAATCTTAGAATAATGGTTCTGCAGAAATTATCCAGGAATTATAACCCTACTATCATTAAAAAAGAAATTTTGATATCGAATATTTTTGGTGTAGATATTCAAGAAATAGCCACAAGTATAACAACTCTCAGATTATGGTTATGGTTACTTGAAGATTACAAAAATAAATCAAAAAAGAATCTTCTACCTGATTTAGTTCCAAACATACAAACGGGAAATACTCTTATTGGGTATAGTTCTGAAAAAATCACTCCAATAGATTATGATTACACAATAAATCCGGAAATATTGGATTTAATTATTGAAGCTCAAAAGGAATTATTGCAAATACATCGAGAGGATGAAAATAACGATATTCTGGATGCTTTTACAGATATTGTTGAAACACTAAAAGCTAGTTCTGTTGAACAAAGAATATTCACAAACCAAGATTTACTTGAGGCAACTTTTGGAAATCTCCAAATTCAATTGAGGGAGAAAAATGTCGATTTTGAAGTTAAATTAAAGCTTAAGCCACTCTACAACCAAATTAGAAAATTGCTTTATGATATTTTCAATGAAAAATTCTTGAACTTTTTGAAGAACAACATAAAAAAATCTTCGATAAATCCAAAAGATTTAGAGCTTCTGAAACCATTCCATTGGAGAGTTGATTTTGCTGATATAATTAATGATGGAGGATTTGATATAATCGTCGGAAATCCTCCTTATCTTGAGAATAAGAAATTAAGAAATTTGGTTGAAAAGAAAATTCTGAAAGAACAATATAAAACAGCATACAAATTATACGATCTCTCTATTCTCTTTATTGAGCGTTCACATATGTTACTCAAGGAGAAAGGTTACTTTTCTTTCATAATTACAAATAAATTCATCTCTACTGATTATGGAATAAAAATTAGAAAGCTGATTTTGAAAGAAACCAAATTAAAAGAAATTATAGATGTTTCTTATCTTCCAATATTCAAAGACGCTGCAACATATCCGATAATCTTGACATTTTCTAAAGCTTCAACAACTCTTGATGTAAAAAACTTGGAGAATGAATTTCTGATTATCCCAAAATTGGATAAAATAAATCTTTTGAAAACTGAAAGGTTCAAGAAAGTAAAAGCAAAACAAAGCAATTACTACAGCTTACCAAAACATGTCTTTGATCTTACAGGTAATTTTTCTATAATTAATGAAATTATTAATTCTCCTAAATCCGTTAAATTATCTGAACTTGGAAGATTCTCCTATCGAATTTTAGGTTTCACTGATTGGGAGAAATCTCTTGAGTTAATTTCCACAAAAAGGACATCAAAAGATGATTTGAAATTTATAGGAACTACCAATGTTTTTCAGTATTCAATAGATTGGAAAAAAACTATCAAACTTAGTGGTAAAAGATTAGAGAGTACTTACTTACCATATACTAAGAAACACAAAGCTGCTTGGGAAACTTTCAAGAAACAAAAAATCTTGATAAAAGAGATAAGTAAAAAATTAACAGCAAGCTTCGATCCAGGAATATTTGCTAATGCAACCGGCATCTACATGTTTTTATCGAAGAACGAGTGTAATCTGAAATTACTTGTGTTATTGTTAAATTCAAAATTATTAGATTACATCTTTTCAACATTGTTTGGATCAACCCACATGGCAGGAGGGTATTTACGTTTTAATGGAAGCTATTTGAAAGAATTACCCATTATAATTCCAAAAGATGAATGGCAACAAAATCTATTAGCTAATCTTTGTGATTATTTATCATTTTTACAGCAGCTTGTTATAGGTAATAATATTAGAATCAAACTACTCGAGTTCTTATCTAAAATTGTTAATTATTTAGTTTTGGAAGTTTATTTCGAAAGTGAATTTACGAAATCAATTTTTAGTGAAATTAAAAATCTAGTAAAGCCCATTGATTTTGATAAATGGTTCAAACTCTATTTTAACAATGATAAGAAGGGTGATTTAGAGCATCTTACTCAAGAAATACTGCAAGTAATTACTTCTATAAATGAATTAATTATTGAAACAACAGATGTTGAAGAAATCATAAATAATCTTCAGAAAAATAAAAAATTAGCTCTTATTCTCTCGGATTGATAGACTTACAGAGAATTTATCTTCACTAATCTTTCAATGCGAATTCTAGAACTGAGAGAGCATGAATTGTTGTTGTATTAAATACTGGAATATCACAGACTGTTTGTTTAATTAATAATGGGATCTCTGTACAACTTGAAATTAACCCTTCAGATCTCATTTCATTTAATCGATAAGTAATTTCAAGATATTTTTCTCTAGAGTTATCATTTAGAACATGAAATGTTAATTCTTTGTAAATAATTTCATTAATTATTTTTTGATTTTCTGGGGTTGGTGTAATTATTTTAAGGTCATATTTTTCAAAAGCTTTCGGATAATAATACAGCTTACATGGTAAACTTAGTTCCAATTAAACCAACTTTCTTCAAATTTTGCTTTTTAATTTCATTGATTCAATCATAAAAAATTGATTCAAAAGATAATTAATAATATCATTGAACAATTAGTTTGGTCTAATTTTAACAATATATAAAAAAAAAAAGAAAAGCATAAATTAATCCCTTAAATTAATTTAACTAATTTATACTCTTACGTTTAAACTTTATTAGAATGACAGGAATGCTAAGTGTTACAATAGTGATTATTATATTGAAACCATTAAGTTTAGCTGTAGTTAATTCAGTAGGTAAGTCATAACCTGTTTGTTCTACATGAAAATCATATGATAATTCCATAACAGAACCATTAACTTCTCCTGTAGTAGTACCATACATTTTAGTTCCTAGCATAACTCCTGTTGGCTTGTCATAAGCGAATCTATAGTAATGTTCTATTGAATTCAAATCTTTAATCCAAGGCAAAGATGGACTTGTTGGTGTAAATGTTTCATTAAATTCACCGTAAACATGAAATTCACACAGAAATGTTGTAACATCTTGGGCATATTCCGAGCTTATGACCATACCTGTATATTCAGCTAAAGTTGATAATATTGTTGTCATACCATCAGCAAATTCCTCTAAATCAATCCATGTAGTACCATCTATTTCAATAAAGGGTTCAATTAACAATAGTCCTGGATCTTCTTCTACGAAAGTCTGATTCCAATTGTTTACATCAGTAATCATTGAAGTTGCAGTAAAAGGATAAAAAAGATAATGGAATCGTAAGCTTGACATGAAGCCGATTTTGTCACTAATAGAATTGTCAGAGTATCCTCCACTAGCAAAACTATAAATTACAGAGTCACTAATTAAATTGGTAACCGTTACATTAATAGTTGTGCCCGAATCAAAATGTTGGCCATCGATTTTAAATCCTTCACCTATGCCAGACTCCCCTCCAAGAGCAAAACTTCGTTCTGCTGCAATGCATTCATATGTAAACGTGTCATCAATATTTACTCCAAAAGCTCCAACGCCAGCTTGGATAGGTATTAATAAACAAAGAAGGAATAGAGGTAATACAATTTTTAACCAATTTTTCATTTAATACCACCCTCCGAGTGTTGCTACTGTTATTTTTTGCGGAAATATAAGTGTTTTTGATATTAGAAAATTTTAAAAAAATCTTAAATAATTTACAAAAAAATGAAAAACTCTCACACATTCTTTTTGATTGATTTTTTCTATTCAAAAATTATCTTTCTAGTCATTCATAGCATACCTAAGAACAGATAGAGCATGTATTGTTGCTGTATCAAATACAGGTATCTTACAATCTTCTTGTTTAATCAATAATGGAATCTCAGTACAACCTAAAATGACTCCTTCTGCACCTTTTTCATGTAATCGATAAATAATCTCAAGATATTTTTCTCGAGAGGTTTCATTTAGAACATGAAATGTTAATTCTTTGTAAATAATTTCATGAATTATTTCTTGATCCTCAAGACTTGGTGCGATTATTTCGAGATCAAATTTCTCAAATGCCTTTGGATAATATTCGCCTTGCATGGTAAACTTAGTTCCAATTAAACCGATTTTTTTCAGATTTTGCTTCTTGATTTCTCTTGCTGTAGCATCCATGATGCTGATCATTGGTTTGGATACTTTTTTCTCTAATTTATTGAACACTATGTGAGGAGTATTAGTGGCAAGGATTATCACCTCAGCTTTTGCAGCAATTAAATTGTTAGCGGATGAAACGAGTTCTTCCAGAACTTTATCCCATTCATCATTTACAAACCAATCTGTCACTTTTTGTAAATCTAAACTATCAATAACGAGATTTGGTGATGCTGCACCACCTACGATTTTATTGTAACTTCTTGCTATAATTTTATAATATTCAAGAGTGGATTCAAAACTTAAACCACCGATAATGCCAATTTTCTTCATTAGAACCACTTACTGAATTTCTTCATCATTATATTTAACTAACGACCATTTTTTATCTTTCGAGGAATAAACTACCTCTGATATAGCACAGTTTAGAAACCATTCAAGGTTTTTTGGCAAGATATTCAAGGTTGACCGTAATATATGATGTAAGGTTCCTCCATGCCCCACTATCAAGATTGTTGAATCTTTTTCTGCGCTTGCAACTATTTCATTAAAAATTTCCTTTATCCTTTGTTTAAATTCGTTAACAGTTTCACCATTTGGAACTCTAATAGTATGATCTTCCCAACAGGAATTTAGGAACGCACTTTCTTCTTCAGTTAATTTCTTGGAATTCTTTCCTTCGTAATCACCTAAACTGAACTCTCTTAAACGCTCATCAAAAACGATATTTTTTATTCCAAGGATTTTAGTGACAATTTTGGCTGTCTCTGTTGCTCGAGATAAATCTGATGCATATACGGCATCAAAAACTATTTTGCTTTCTAAGAGTTTTTCTCCAACTGATTTAGCTTGTTCTCTTCCAAGATCTGAAAGAGTAGAGTCCAAGTGCCCCTGAATTATATTTTCCTTGTTAGCTTCGCTTTGTCCGTGTCTTAGTAAAAGAATTCTCATTTTATAATCTCCATTTAAATTTCTTTATTATTAAACATAGTAATTTTCCAAGAATCTTCTGCAGATTCTCTTTCGATAATATTCAGCTGACAACTCCCAAACCATTCTTCAAGTTTCTCTGGTAAAAGATTCAGAACTCTAATCAATATATGATATAGGGTCCCACCATGACCAACGATAAGAATAGTGGAATTTTCTTGGTTATTTTCTATTATTTCTAAGAATGCTTCCTTTATTCTTATAGTCATATCTAGATTACTTTCACCATCTGGGACTTTTACATCTTTATCTACTCGCATTGTAGAGTCAAGGAAATCACTCTCTTCTTCAGTTAAGCCATCAAAGTTTTTCCCTTCGAAAACTCCTGCATCTCCTTCCCTTAATCGTTTATCAAAAATAATATTCTTAAAACCAATTTCACTGCAAATGATTTTTGCTGTTTCAGAAGCTCTTACCATATCTGATGCATAAACAGCATCAAACTTGATTCCTTTTTGTGAAAACTCTTGACCTAAAGATTTAGCTTGCTCCTTCCCTAAATCTGTAAGAGGATAAGCACCATGCCCAGCGATAATTCTGTGTAAATTTGCTTCACTTTGGCCATGTCTCACCATATAAAATTTCATGTTGTTTCCTCTTCAAGTGCTTCTTTCGCTAATTTTATTTTGTCTTCAGGAATTTCCATTTGCTTGTATTCCTCAATCCCTTTCTTTATTCTTTGAATGCTATTAACAAAGTAATTTGGAAGCTTATAGGATTCTACCATGGTATCAAGAATTAAGAGATATTTCCACAAGTAACTAGAAATATAGGATAGATAGTGTGAAGCATTTTCATCTGTTTCAATTAATTTCTTTATTTGTGGCTTTCTCTTGGAAGAAATTAGTACTAAATATCTAAATAGGATCTCAGGTTGAAGAACAATCGGTAGCAATGTTTCCATTCTAAGAGCATATTTCAAAATGAAACCTGAGAGCATATATTTTGTTTCTATGTTCTTCACGGATTCAAAAGATTCTTTTACTAAATTATAAGTCGGTGTATCAAATTTTTGCATATGTTTTTTTGTTTCTCGCCATTCACTTTTTTTGATTTTTATTTGCAAATTCTCTGTTCCTTTTTTCTTAACTATGAAATATTCTGTTACAAAAAAAGCACCAATGATAAGCAGTAATCCTAATAATATTAGGGGCATAGCTACTGATTCCTCCGGAAATATTTGGAATCTTTCAGCTATAGCTAAGAATATACTCATGAGGACAACTACTGTACTAATAACAGATAGAGAGATAATATCGTACTTTCTCTTTGTTTGGTAAGCTTCAAATCTTATTATTCGATCTCTAATTCTTCTTGCGAATTGTTCTTCTTCTACAGCTTGATTGATTAATGCGACTGCAATTGTTGCACTTCTTTTCAGTTGTTCCTCAGTTGACATTTCAAAAACCCAGTATCTAATGTTCTTTTAATTTGTGAATAACTACAAACAAACTAATCTTAGCTATTTATGTCTTTTTTCAGAAGAATTGTAAATATTCATAAAAGTAATTGTAAGAATTATTATAATTACTTAATCTACCTTTAATGTGATGAAATTTGTCTGAAAAGAAAATCCCTCAAGAAGAAACTGATGAAAAAGGACCACATAAAAGTAAGCCTCTACTTTATCTTGCATTTGGGCTTTCTATTGCTGGTGCAGCTTTAATGGTCATTCCGACTATACTCATTTTTATGCCATGGATAGAATTGAAATGGGAAAATCTTTTCTCATATCCCCATACATATTTCGTTATTGCAGGATTTGTTGTTCTTACTGCGGGGTTAATTTTACAAAGAAGAATTACCACACCAATGGAAATGGAAAAAACAGCGAAACTTAAAAGCAGATTAGAATGATTTTCTATTCTTCTTCAATCCTTTTATCTAACTAATTGTATAGCATATTTATCCAGAATTTTCTTGAATTTCACATAATCTCTATATTTAACTATTTCAAGTCTTGATCCATATTCTCTTAGATTTACTTCTTCCATTTTTTCCACTGCTTTGACTCTTTGTTTTGAATCAAATTTTTCTTGGGGCAGATGCATGTAAATTTTATCTTTCTTCATATCGATTATTGAAAGTATTCCTTCATCAAGAATCAGTTGAGGATCTTCATATTCAATTAAACCTGCATCTCCAAAACTATAAGCTCGAATAATCTTTATTTTTACTATTTCATTTATTTTGTCAAGAACTTCTATCATAGAATCTTTTGTAATATCTAGCTCTTTTTTCCATTTCTTTTTTTGCATATCATTCAAGATTTTTTCTATGGTTAAATGATTATTCAAAACATACCGTTCTTGCTTCTCTTTTAAAATCAAAAAAACTGAACAGACCCGTCCATGTTCTGCAATACGTGAATCCTTTGTATTAGAAGCTTTCACATTGAAAGAATAAATCAAATATCTAAGATTTGCGTTCTCAAAAATCGGCAAAGGTCCAAATAAACCTCCCAACATATCTTCTCCTCCATGAACTGCAGACATGCCATGGACAACCATAAGATTAAGAATATCTAGAGGTAAGCGCGTTTTTTTGTAACGGGCAATAGGACCTATGTCTTCAAAGACTCCAATAACTATACCATGAAAAGCACTTGCTGGTTTAGTCTTTTTTTTCTTTGATTTCTTTTTAGCTTTAGTATTAGTTGACATTTACTTTACCTTTTCACTATAAATCATTATTAGCTAAATTTTTTGAGAATTGAATAGTTGTAAACAATAAATTCGATTACACATAAAAAAAGAATTAGTTATTAAAGTAATTTTCGACGAAAAGAATTTCTCATTTCAAAAAAGTTAAATCCGAAAAGGAACTTTTGGGTTATATATCCGAATTGATTGTCCAATTACGATTAATTAAGGATAGGATAACAACTAAGGTATTAAATAACTAAAGAACAAAATTAGTTATTTAGATATACATCGTCGAAAATATGAGGAGAAATGATATTTGTCTTCTGAGAACGAATACAAGAAATTACTTGTGATTGGAACATTAATTGGTTTACTAGGTTCATTAGCAATCATTGTTGGTATGATTCTAGATATTGTGGGCGGAGCAATTGCGGTTCATGGATTAGCAATTCTTACTTTAGTTTTTGGCATTTTTATAACTTGTTTGATTACTTTTCTAGGAGCCTTGACCCCACATGGTCTTAATATAAATGATGAACGACCAAGTCTCTTTGCACTTTTGTTATTTATATTTGCCCCTACAGTGATTTTTACCTACTTTAACACACCATTATATTTACTATTAGATTATGGGAATGCAGTTCTTGGCTCATGCTCGATGTCAG
>DAOVPS010000139.1:0-8798 GCA_030629105.1 Candidatus Heimdallarchaeota archaeon | reverse complement strand
TCTCATCTTCATTTGTTATTTTCATTTGTATTGCAGCATTAGGTGAATGTCGTGTTGTCATGTTTTTTGATATACTCCTCAGTAATCTATTGACTATCCCATTACCTTTCTTAGGATTTATTATTAAACCACCGTACTACGGGGTTATTGCCTTCTTTTATAAGGCAGTGCCTTTCGGCGCGAATGCTTTTCAAAGGTTTCGGTTCCTCTAATTACTCAGAATTAATTAGATACCTTTTAATCGAAGAGTTATCCACTTAAATTTAGAATAAAAAATTAAGTTGATTATAAATGGCTAAAACTGAAAAATCAGTAATAAATGGAGTTATCTGGACAGTAGCAATTGGATTAGCGCTCTTTATTTGGGGTACTATTGCTCTTGTCTTACAACTAGTTAAAGGATGGTATATTCCCGGAACTCCTTGGATGATGCTCCCTGGCGGTATAATGATTATATCTGGTTTTGCTAACCTCATCACCTATAGGCACAATAGAGAAAGAGTGTTAGGTGCAATGAAGTCCTATGAACGAGTTAGCATCACTCAATTATCAAGTGAATTAGGAATGAAAGAAAAAGATGTTAAAGATGTCATTGTGGATCTTCGATCCGGAGGTAAACTAAGAGCATCTTTTGATCCTGAAAGTGGTGATGTTTTCGTTCTAGATGTGAAAGGTCAACCACCAGTGGCTGTCGTACCTGTATCCTCCTCTGGTTTACCAGAACATGAAGAAGCAATAAAGAAAACATACAAACAGATACCAGATCAAGGCTTCTGTCCTTACTGTGGTTCCATGTTCAAACCAGGCGATAAATTCTGCAATAACTGTGGTGCTTCAATAGAATAAATCGCACCTCAATTCTTTGTTTTTCTTCTCTTTTTTTTTCACATTTAGTAAAGATTAATAGATGATTCTTCGAATAATATAATTGATGAAGGGCAAAGCCTTTCCAGAGGGTTGACGGTAGCTGGTTTTTACTTGCAATGACCGTCGATGCAAGGACAGGCGCACACTGGATTCGCAAGAAAGCAACGATTGGATATCGATGACTTTAAACGGCTCATTTCCTAGCACAAGCTAACCGCTTAGCGATGAAGAAATAGTCAACCCGAGTCACCAACATAATTGAGCAGCTTTCAAACCGAAGAAGTGAATAATCTCTCCCGCCTCGAGAGAGCACAGTTGAGTAAGAATAATTCTCTTCCGTGATACTGGTGTGTTAGTGTGTTGGGGGACATCATTTCTTCACTAAACTCTTATTTCTTCTATATGTTGAAAGATTAGAAATTGTTTTAAAGAGGGTTATTTCATGGTTATTAAATACTCTAATTGTAGTTGTTGGTCCAAATGTCACGGTGGCGAAACTTCAAATTAAAAACAAGAGGAGCCTACAAGAAGATAACAGAACCGATGGGGAAATTCTTTGGAAAACTCAACATCTCCCCAAATGCAATCACAATGATTTCCGGACTCTTTGCTATAGCTACTGCGACTATGTATTCATTTAATGGTCGAGTGGGCACCTTCCAGTTTTGGTGGCTTATTGGCTTTGCCTTATCAATCATTACCTGCTTCATTGATGTCATCGATGGCTCTGTTGCTCGTGCTACAGGAAAAACTACAATGTTTGGTAAAGTATTGGATCCTGTTATGGATAGGTTCGCAGAGTTTTGTTTTCTAGTTGGAATATCAATTGGAGTTTATACCTTTGCGCCTCTCGATGGTTTTTGGCCTCTATTAGCAAATATTCCTGTTGCTGCTTTGTGTTTGTTTAGTTTTGCGGGTATGATCTTTGCTAGTTATGCTCGTGCACGAGGTGAAAGTGTCGCTCGAGTTAATGTAGAAAGCGTAGGGATTATGGAACGCCGAGAGAAACTCATCATCTTATTCCTTGGGAATTTACTCTATTACTGGTTTAATGTGGCATTAATCATAGCAATTGTTCTTGTCGGAATTTTATCTTTCATTACTACTATACAGAGAATGGTCTACATTCGAAAATTAATGATGGAGATAGAAAGTGAAGAGAAATCCGTAGAGGAAACAAAAAACATAACAAAAGAAACGATTAACTAAATATATCTGAGTTGAAATACTAGTTTGTGGAGAAAAACAAAATGTCTTTCAGAATTGAACGATCACACATTATCTTTAAACATTTAATACATGTTGGACCAGAAGTAGATGCTGAAGCTGTTGCGGATATTGCTGCAAGAAGAGATTATACAAAACAAACAAGACAGCTCCCAACCCCAAGAGGACCACTTAAGGAATATCTCTTTCGGCCTAAAACAAATCCCCAATCATTAATGGTTTTCTCCAGTAAGGGCTTCGTAATTGATGCCCAGCCTAGCGATAATGTCTTACCATTATTCAGAGATGCTTACGATTTCTATGAAAAAGTTATGGGAGATGACGTAATGACAGCAACTGTTCTCATGGACATAAATTGCAAATTCGAAGTTTTTTCTCCGGTACCAGTTAAGGATTTTGTAAGTAAATTATATGTCTCTGATAGTGAGAAGCTTAGTTTTAGTGGGAAAGATTTGCGCCCACACGGAATTACTCTTGCAACAGGTTCAATGAAGTTTCCAGATGAATTTATCCAATTAAATGTTCAACCATTACCTAAGGATCCTGAGAGACGATTAATTGTGGTTTCTATTTATCGTTCAACTGAACTTGATGATGCATTAAAATTCATAGAGAAAATAGAAGGGAACATCGTTAAAACTCTTGAGAAAATAGCTAAGGTTTAATCGATGTGTGAATCTTGATCTCAAGCAATTGGAAAACCGCACAGAAATCAGTAGCAGATTTTTTACAAAAACACAAGTTTGGGATTAAAGAAGAAAAACCTCTCAAAAGTGGAAAACGCATCGATATTCTGGCCCAGAAGAAAATTGGGAATAAGATTCTTCATGTAATTGTAGAAGTTAAAGATTGGAACAAAGTTTCACGGAAACAAGAAACGAATTTTTGCCAGCAAATAATTCAATACTTGATTGAATATTCCATGGAAGAGATTCTCCCGAAAGAACCAAAAGAAAAATGGCAGAAAAGTGAAAAGAAAATTCGAGACAAATTCATTGGTATTTTATGCTTAACTAAAGGGGCTCATTTTTCTTTTCGGAAAGTTTCTCATCACTTCTTCATGAAAAATAAAGAAGTACAAGGCATTCCATTCAGAGAACAAATAGTAGAAAACATACAACTCTACGTCACAAGATTTGATTATATTGCGAAAGTCTTCGAGGATGCAAAGATCCCCCTTTACAAGGAACCAGAGATTTCAGATTGGTTTTAAAAGTTAGAAGCTCATTGTCTGGTAGTTTGTTTGCTTCCTAAAGATAATACAAACATTAAAATTAGTTGAGTTAAACTTACACTCTGCGTCCAGAGACATCAAGAAAGTGGATTCTGTTAATATGGCTGCCGTTAAAATCCCTCAAGAAGTAAAAGATATTTTTCCGTATGAGGAAATTCGTCCCATACAAGACAAGCTCATTTTAACAACTTATACTTCATTGAAAGCAGGTAAAAACGTGATAATTGAAGGTGCTAACGGTTTAGGGAAAACAGTAGCTGCTTTAACCGCTTGTATTCCTATTGCTCGGGAAAAGAACTTACAAATAATCCATTGTTGTAGAACAAATAAACAAGCCGATCGAGTAATTACCGAACTCAAAGAAATAGCTAAAGTCACTGATGTGAGTGGTGTTTCTTTACGAGGGAGAAGAGAAATGTGTCCTCATCCACTTGTTCAGAAACATGCAGATGATGCTGTAACAGCCTCTGTTTTATGTGGACAGTTAAAGAAATTAAGGAAATGCGATTATCATAATCGGATGAGTGAAACACTACCTCATATGAGAAATGTCTTGAAAGTATTGAAAAATGTCCCATCCACAAGCACAGAAATACATGAACTCTGTGAAGAAAGCAAAATTTGCTCTTATGAACTAATACAGAAACTGCTTGAGGAAGTAGATGTTGTTGCGGCTAGTTATCAATACATCTTCAACCCAAATATCCGTGATACTTTTCTGAAAAGAATAGCAAGAGGTATGGATGAAATTCTTCTCATAGTAGATGAGTGTCATAATATAATAGACACATCAATTGATATTTCGAGTGATCAATTAACCATTTATTCTGTACGACAAGCCTTGAAAGAAATAAAGACTTTCAATAAACACGAATTTTTACGATTAATGCGATTTTTATCAGCAGAATTAGAAGCAAACCAAGTCCGATCTGTAGTTGAGAAAAAAATAGATGCAAAAGACCTGTTGTTTAAGATGTCAAAAGAAGTGGGTGCAACCATTGACCAAGACTATGCTGATAAATTAATAACAGCCGGAATGAAAATTCAGAATGAAAATGCAACGAGGGATAGAGCACCTCGATCATACGTTTACAGGATTGGTCGATTTTTAAGAAAATTAATTGCAACTAAAAATCGCAGAGAATTTTTACATATGGTTTCTAGTTATCGTACACGTGGAGAAGGATGGGGATCAAAGTTTGAAGTTGTTGCATTGGATGCTCGTTATACAACGAGAAATGTATTCGAGTACGTTCGTAATAGTGTTCATATTTCGGGAACAATCGATCCAATAGATGCTTATTCTAAAATTGTTGGAATGGATCAATTACCCTTGACTACTGAAGTTCTGGATTCACCGTACAGTGAACATAATGTTCAAGGATACATCATCAACCAATTAAGCACAAAATTAGCTGATAGGACACCCGAAAATTATGATAAAATGTGTGAGGTAATTGCTGAAGCAGCAAATAATACTCCCGCAAACACCGGTGTTTTTGCAGCGTCATACATTGTACTTAAAGGATTATTAGATGCGGGTATTCAAACCTACATCAACAAACCATTTTTCTATGAAACAAGAAAAATGACTTCCTCCGCAAATGATCGTATGGTTAATGAATTCAAGGGATTAGCAGATAAAGGAGGAGCTGTTTTGATGGGAGTGCTTGGCGGTCGAAGCTCAGAAGGAGCCGATTTTCCCGGGGCACAAATGAATACTTGTATTATTGTTGGTATTCCTTATGCTAGACCAACGACAAGAATCGAATCGCAAATCGGTTATCTTGATGAACAATTCTATAAAAAAGGTAGAGAATATGGTTATATCATTCCTGCGATTCGTAGAGCTGCACAAGCAGCTGGAAGACCAATTCGCTCCATTAATGATCGTGGTTTAATTATCTTCTTGGATCATCGCTTTAGTCAACCTTATACCTCGAGGTTCTTACCTTCCTGGCTGAAACAAAACACACGCACTCTAGATTATGAACATGGAAGAATTGAAGCAATTGCTAAAGAATTCTTCTAGAATTAAGTATTTATGCCTAGCTTTTCCCAAATCGTTGGAGCGTTTTCAGGGAAGAATTTGTGTATTTTCTTGATATCTACTTTGCAGCATAATCTATCATTGGTATCCTGAATACTTCCAGGGATTTTTAGAATACGCCGAATATCTATTGATACTTTACGATCAATGCGAGGATACCTATGTTGAATAATATGAGTAAAGATAGCATCTCTATCTTGTTTTTTTTCCAGTATTATATCGTACGTTTTGCTAAAAGGTTGCTCACCTCTTTGCAGATTGTATCTTAGTTTAGTTATTTGATCCTTTGTTAATTTGAAGGGATTCGCTTTTAATTCCTTGTCATTTGCATGCGAGAAAAATGCTTTAGCTACCATTTCTAGGATTCTATCTCTTAACGGTATGACGTGCTTTAGATCTTTCTCGACTGCTTGAGTTCGTTTCTCGTCTCTAATTAGAGTCAAGTAATTGATGATGCTATTTCTTTGTTCTTGTGTTAAAACTCCCGCACCTTTATCTTGAACCCAACCATGAAAACCTCTTCTGCCAGAGAAAACCCAGATTATTTTTTTATAACCAAAATCCTCTTTCAAAGTTTTATCGAGAAAAGCAGCTGCATCCTGCACTAATGACCAGCAAACAGTGCAATACTGTTCTTTTCCTTGACACCCGCACCCTCTAACTAAATCATAATCATTTAAATCTAAATCAAAACAAAATTCACGAGAAATCCATTTGATTTTCTGAATGGTGTTATTTTTCGTTGGAGGTGTTTCATAGACTGCCCCAACGTAACTTCTTCTAATAGGATTTTTCGCTAAAAATTTCACTAAATTATCAGATGTTTTAAAGGATACATTTCTCACGAAATTTCCATTTTCAAGTAAGAAAGCAAATTCTCTTTTATAAAAGGTCGATAACCCAATAATTGAAATTAATTCTGCAGGATCAAAAACCTCTCTGTAATATTTTTGTGAGAGTTTTGTTGGTACTTTTAATTTTACTTCTTCCGGACTCAAGATTTCACCTGCTCAATCTGATTTTTGGTCTTTCTTTACTTTTGGCTCTTCTTTCTTGATGATTTTGAGAGCTTTGGCAGCTTGTTTCAAATAATTTATCGGGTGTTTCACAGGGTACGATCTCCATTTATACCTTAATTGAAACATCAAAGCACATGCTTCTCCCGGTTTTTTGTCTACAACGTTTCTAGATAAATCTCTCAACAAATTTTCTTGTAATTCTGAAGGGTTCTTGAATTCTTTCCGAAGATTTTCATCAATGGTAGCAACCGATTGATGAAGAAACGTACAAAAACCTCTGTCCTGAATGCTCGCACACTTGTGAGCACTATAATCTGTTCTGCCACCTTCAAGACCATACATGTATCTGATTTGATAACCAGGGGGACCAGTGGCAAATTGCTCATACGTCATTCCCACATTGTCTACTGCTTTTTCATACCAGAATAATAATTGCTCTTCAACTGGCATACCAATATTTTTCAAGAATAAACCTAATTGGAGTCGTTCTTCATGACTTATATGTCCTTGACTCATTACTTCATTATAAAGATCCATCATACATTGCGGAAACACGCTTTGTCTCGTGAATAATTTGTATCCTCCCCACTCGATTTTACCTGAAGTGATGCTCATTGAGCGTATGACTTTTGATAATTCCTTTTTGAGTTCCGTTATTGGTTCACTTACTGAGCTCCGAACAATACGATCAAGACTTTCTTTCGATTCCCCGATTCGCTGTCTTAATAATTTTTCAAACTTTGCCTTAAGGCTACTAGCAAAATCATCAATAAGGGCAATTACCCAACCGTTTATTAGGAGTGCAGAGCGGATACTGATCAATTTTGGAACACAAGTGAAATGCACAGCCATTGAACCAGTTCTTCGGGCTTTCATCTTGAATTCTTTGAATGGATGTTTATTAATATCAAATCTAGACCAGATATCTCGAGGAGCAATCACATTTTTTTCTCCAAAGAGATATATTGCTACTTCTAACTTGATCTCTGTTGTTTTAGCTTTGCGGAATCTCCAATCAAACAAATCGCCCTCTTGTTCAACTAACCAACCTTGAACTCTTGGATCTTCAGCAGCGACTAATCTTAACAACCCGTGTCCTGCGAATTCTTCATAAATCTCTTGCTCATAATTAGCACTAGTTACTCCTTCCCCGGGATACCATTCTTTCTTTTGTACAAATTTGTTAATTCGCTTTTGAGCAATTCTTGGCCACTCCTCCATATCAATCTGGAATTTCTCTTGAGGAATAGAAACTTCTCTTATTCTTTTAACGATAACCCAATCAGGAGCGCTCAAACTATTTATCCTCTACAAAGCATTTAGAAAAAAGTCTATAATAAGTTAGCTGTGCTATCTCTTTTAAGCTTTAGCTGTATTTTCGAATGATTTATTATCTCATCATTCTCTTTTTCTAGTGGTGTTAATTGTTTGCCCGTAGAAATCAATGAAGACCTCTGTGGATTATGCCTTGGCTGTGCTACCATTTGTCCAGAATGCTTGTATTATTTTGAAAAAGAACGGTTAATGATTATTGATGGGTGCACCGATTGTGGAAACTGCATTGAATGCTGCCCGGTTAAAGCGATATCTGAGATCGAGTAAAATACCTACGATTATTTTTCAGTGTAGTGACCTGATAACCATCTGTTATTATAGCTAATTTCTTTCGATATATAAAATGTAATTTCCTTGTATTATACCGATATTCTTTGCCTTTTAATGTAAGAAAAGACATTATTAGGATGTATATGGAGGATTTGGCAATTGGCACTATTAACGACATTAGGTATAATCGGGTTAAGCACAGTTATTGGTACATCAGTCTTTCTTTTTAGAAGACGACCAAAAGATAATCTCAGGTCAGAAAATAATGGGAAAGAAGTTGTCACATTAACACTCAGAGGATTACAAGACGTAGATATGGTTTGTGAAACCGTAAACAAAGGAAATGTTGTGATTCTTGGTGTTAAGGACCTTGCCAGATTGGATATGATTCGCCTAAAACGAACAATTCAACAACTAAAATCTCACGTGAGAACTTTTGGTGGAGATATTGTAGCCTTAGGCAAAGAGTTTGTAGTTATCATACCTGCAAATATGAAACTCTCTTTCATAAAGAGGATGCTTGAAGATTCAGAAATGGATGATGATCTTAGTCCACCTGAACCTCCAACAGAGGTAGGAACTTTATGAATTCGATCATAGCTAATCGTATCAATAATCTTGTAGCAAATGATCCTGCAAAAATAGCAATCTTACATCTATTAGCTGATGGAAAATGGCATACTCGATTCGAGGTGGAGTCTGCAGCAAGAAATCAAAGATCAGTTATTGGATTAGTAGGTATTTGTGTAATTCTCAAAACGCTTCAAGAAGCTGATTCTGAGCTTTTAGAAGTCTA
>DAOVPS010000200.1:0-5173 GCA_030629105.1 Candidatus Heimdallarchaeota archaeon | reverse complement strand
GTTTTAAACTAATGCCACCTGTATCAAAGGTAACAGCTTTTCCGATTATTGCTACAGTATCAACATCTTTCTTCTCGGAACCATAGTCCATGATAATGAATTTGGGGGGTTCTTCAGTTCCTTGAGCGACAGCTAAAAAGCTGTGTAATCCAATTTCTTCGGATTTCTTACGATCAAATACTGTAGTTTTAATGCCATATTCTTTTTCTAATCGTAAAGCTTCCTCTGCTAATTTTGTAGGGGTGATGTCATTTGCTGGTCCCCAAGCCATTTCTCTACAGAAGTTTACTGCTTTTGCTATAATTTTACCTGATTTTACTACTGCTTTCAAAGCTTTTTCATCAGCATCTGGGCTAAAAATAATTAGTTCTTCCAAGTGCTTGAATTTATCAAGATCTTTAGTCTTGTACTTCAAGTTCTGGAAACTACCCATAATTATCCCTTGAACGACAGCTTCAGCTACATCAGCAAGAGGGAGTTTGTTTCGCATAAAATGATTAATACTAATAGCCACTCTCTTTACATTAAGATCTCGAGCTTTTCTAGAAGCATTGCCAAGTGCTTTACGAATGCCTTCAGCTTTAAGCTCTTCTTTCTTGCCTAACCCAACAAGAAGCAGACGTTTTGCTGGAAGTTCACCTCGAGTATAAGTGAAAAGAAGCTCACCAGATTCGCCCTTAAAGTCATCAAGCTCAATAATTTCCTTTATAACCTTACCAAGAGAACCTTTATCTTTCCCAACTAAGGAATCATCCTTAGCTTTCTCAACAGCACCAACTATAATTAAAGGTGCATCAATTTTTTCTAAATCAGAAATAACTGTGGAAACTTTCATTTCAGACACAACAGATAATTTTCTGCTGTAAGGGAAAAAATAATCTTTCTTATATTTTGTTATAAGCAAAAGAAAAGAAAAAAAGAAGAAAAATAGTAGTCTTTAGTAGAGTTTTACATCATTTGTTTCATGAAAGCAATTCCTTCTTCACTAAATTCTAAATCAAGAACAACTTCTTTGGTTCCCTTCGAAATGAGAGAAGCAAATGGTTTAACCCACCAAGTAGGAGGATCTTCAATATCCTTCGGTTGAATGAAATTGAAAATAAGTTCTACTGCTTGTTGCATAACACTTTCATCTTGACCCTTAAGAATATCAGTGAAAACATGCTGAGAAACAACTTGCTTTATGGTTTTATCTTGGTAATCAGCAAGTTTCAAATCAACAGATCTCTTAGGAGCATTACCCCCAATAGTTAGATCAGGTGTATTAAGAACTAATTTAACGCTCATAGTTAACCCCAAACACCATATGTTAGTAGGAAGTAAGTAACTATAAGTACAAAATAAACTTAATAAACCGTTGATGTGGGCAAAGAAAAAAATGGTGGAAAAAGACTCACCATTTATTGTATCTTATTTTTTCCTCTTTGAAACGATCAACTGGTTCCTTCTTTTCAGAAGGATAACCTATTGCAGTCAATGAAAGAGGAACTACATCCGAGGGGAGACCTAATAAATCAGTAACGCCAACAACTCGTTCTTGTATGGGATATATGCCTAACCAAACTGCTCCAAGACCTTTGGCATGAGCAGCAAGAAGTAGATTCTGGGTTGCAGCAGAACAATCTTGGACCCAATAATCGCAATATTTCTCAGTAGTAATTTTGGCACAAACCAATATTGCAGCAGGAGCTTCCTTCAACATTTTCGAGTAAGGATGAAACTCCGGTATTTTATCTAAAATTTTGCGATCATCAATAACTATGAAATGCCATGGTTGATTGTTGCCTGCTGAAGGAGCTTGCATAGCAGCTTTTAATAGATTGTTTATATCCTCCTTAGAAACCGGTTTATCAGTAAATTTACGAATACTTCTTCTTGTATGAATTCCTTCCATTAATTCCATCTTCTAACCTCAAGTATAGTTTGTCTTTTTAATTCTTAAGAATTGCTTAAAACAATAAATAATGAACATTAATACTAAAAATGATAATTTTGAGTTAATTTCTTAAAAAAATATAAAAATAATAAAAACAAAATATACTGTGAGAGAACAATGAGAGGTATAAAAAAGAGAGTTATTGCTCTTTTACTAATTATATTATTTTTTGCAGTAAATTTTTCTGTCTCTTTACCAGTGAAAAGCAAAAGCTTTGGAACTTTCTTCACTCTAAAAGGTTTGACCAGTGGAGGAGGAGTAAGACCTGATTATCTTGGTATAATGAAGGTGCATCTAAATCAAATTGGAATAAATCTTGACATTGTTAATGTTGATTGGTCAACATTCGTTGGAGAACTCATTGCATTCCACAATTATGATCTCGTCTATCTTGGATTAAGTGGGGGTGGATATGATCCCGATTTCACAGGAATATATAATGAGAATGGTACACTCAATTTGTTTGGATATCACACAAGCATGGATTGGGATGATTGTCTTGGTGGGATTAATGAGTGGTATATGAAACAAGGTACTTTAATTATGCCACCTGATTCTGAGGAAAGAATTCAACATTACTGGGCTTGGCAGCAATACCTTATGGATAAAATATGTCCTATGTTACCAACATTCTCACCAAAAGCGTACAATGCCTATTGGGCTAATTTGGTCGGTTATAATATGTCTGATGGTATTTTACAATCATGGGGAAAGATCTCTTGGGATGGATCGCATGAAGGGCAAGTAAGTACTGATGAATTTGTAATAACAGATGCTGCTTGGTCAGATCTCAATCCATTGTTCCAAGATGATACATCTTCAAGTTTCATTAGTAATGCAATTATGGATCCATTAATCTGGTACGATGCTGATCTAACAGTTTATCCACATTTAGCAGAAAGTTATACTCACATAAATGATACCCATGTTCGAATAACTATTAGAGAAGGGATAAAATGGGCTCCAGACCCCGATGAGATTTTTACAGATGAATATCTTGATGTGAAAGATGTATATTTCACTCTATATTGTTGGAAATATGTTTCAAATGATCAACACCTCTGGGAATGGTTAGAGGATATAGAAATCATTGATAACTATACCTTGGATTTATTCATCGATGGAAATTCTACAACAGAAGCAAATGATGCTTATGCACCATACTTGTCAACCATTTCAACTAGGATCTTGCCAGAACACTACCTTAACCAAACACAAATAGTGGATAATGTAACACCAAATATTACTCATTCATCGTGGGAAAAATTCTCAAATCATGCTT
Organism: Candidatus Heimdallarchaeota archaeon; assembly: GCA_030629105.1. Classification (GTDB taxonomy): domain Archaea; phylum Asgardarchaeota; class Heimdallarchaeia; order JABLTI01; family JABLTI01; genus JABLTI01. The sequence goes on along the minus strand of DAOVPS010000200.1, from coordinate 1,955 downwards.
TTGGAACAGGACTATTTGAAATAGAAAAATACAGTGAAGATAATGAAACTATTCTAGCTGTGAGACCTGATTGTTGGAGATTAAATCCTTTAATTACAAACGATCCATTCTTAAATTGGGCTAATAGATTTGGTGATTTTTCTGGAGGAATAAACCAATTAAGAATTAGAATTATTCCCGATCAACAAATATCACTACTCGAATTTGAAGCTGGAAAAGTCGACCTTGAAGGTGTAACCTGGAACCCGACCAGTAAAGATCATTTTTGTAAAGATTCAAGATTTAAAGTACAAAGTGATGAAACCTATTCTTTCGGATTTTTGGGGTACAACATGAGGGAGAATCGAGACCATATCGGTAGTAGAGAACCTTGCCCAGGAGATTCCTCAATTACTAAAGGATTAGCCGTTAGAAAGGCAATATCTTATGCAATTAACTTAGTTGAAATAAACAATATCATTCATTACGGGGAATACACAATTAATCATACACCCTTATATCCAAAAATGGGTAAATGGAATAATCCAAACATAATTCGCTATGATTTTGATCTTGATATGGCAAAATACTATATGTACATAGCAGGTTATGATATAGATTATACTCCAACAGTGGCAATCTATGGTTTTACAGGATTAATAACAGTAGTTACAATTTTTGCAGCCACAATTTTTTACACATATCGAAAAAAGAAAAAAGCTGACAAAAATTGATTTCTTAAAGATAGAAAAGAATATAAACCTCTAAGGTTGACATTATATTTGAGAGTTTTAGATAGGTAATGGTTGGCAAAGAAATTGAGGATACGAGGAAAGAAAGCATTTGTAGTTGTATTGCTAGTGAGTATTGTAGTTGCTAGTATGAGTATTCAAGTTAAAAATTCAGATTCCATTGATCCATTTTTTACATTAGTCGCTAAAGGTTCCACACCTACTCAGATGGATATATTGTTTATGCTTAAACAACAGCTTGCGCACATTGGCATTAATTTAGCTGTTATTTATAGGGTTTATCCATTTGTAATTCCAGAAGCAACGTTGATACATGATTATGATTTAGCTATTATAGAGTTTAATAATGAGACAAATATCAGATATCATAACTTATTAGGAACTGATCCCTATTTCACAGATTTGTATTCAGAAAATGGTTCAATTGTAACTTTAGGCTACAAAAGCAGCTATGATTGGGATGAAGAACTTGGGATTGGAAGAAATGAATGGTACATTCAAAATGGAAAGCAAATGATTTCAAATAACTCCCTAAATCAAAAAGAATTCTGTTGGGAATGGCAGTATTACTTGATGGCTGAGATTTTACCATGCTTACCATTATTTGCTCATAAGAATGATAATTCTTCTTTACAATTACTAGTATTTAATCTCCGAGAAGAAAGACCTATACTTGGTAATCGTGATCCTTGTCCAGGTTATCCTACAAAATCGATTGGTTTAACAGTTAAAAAAGCAATTTCCTATGCCATTAATCGAGAGGAAATAAAAAGAGTTGCTTTAGGGGATGACTATGAAATTATCCATCATCCTATTAATCCAACCAATAAAAGCTGGTTAAATCCAAATATATTCAAATATTGTCATAACAAGCAAGTAGCATTAAATTATATTGATTACGCAGGTTATGCTATTGGATGGGTTCCTTATTGGGCTGAATATAATGATTGGCCCGATTGGGAAGATGTATGTTCTCCAGATACACCCACAATAGAGGTTAATGGTTTTGGTTTAGAGATTGCAGCTTTTTGTTTGTCATTATGCTCAATCTCATTTTTGACTTATATAAAAAGAAGAAGAAAAAGAAATTCTAGGGGAAAAAATAAATGAATCAGAAAAAAAAGAAATTGATTATCTTTGTTTTATCATTAGTAGTAATAACAAGTTTAGTTCCAAATCAAATTCAAACGACTGATAGCTATGATCCTTTCTTCTCTCTAGTAG
>DAOVPS010000097.1:0-11731 GCA_030629105.1 Candidatus Heimdallarchaeota archaeon | reverse complement strand
TTCATGTTACAAGGAAGACTTCAAGCCAATATGTGATAAAATGGTTGAGGAAATTAGTCAAGCAGCAAAAGATGCTCGCGAGGAATTTGAAGGCATCTAATTAGAGCTAAATTTTTGCTCAGAAACACACTGTTGCTTGAAGATCTAAAGATCAATTCTCCAAGAGTGATATAATTTCTTTTTAAATAGGTTTCAGTTATTCATTTATGAAATATATTAGGATGAAAATAGGAGTTATTCTCTTTATTTTTATTTTTAATATTATACCAGTAAACAGTGATACCAATGATGTAATTATCAATTTTGAAAAATTAAGTGAGATTGCTACTGGAAATGCTCCTTTTGATGTTCAACTCTCTGGTAATCTAGCATTTGTCTCTGACTATTATGGTGGATTAAGTGTTTTTGATGTATCCAATGCTTCTGAACCCATACTATTAGACAATCTTCCCCTTCCTCTTGCTCATTATTTTCATGTTGTTGAAAATTTTGCCTTTGTTGCTTGTTGGGATTCGGGTTTAAAAATCATAAATGTGACTAATCCAACTAATTTGACTGAAGTTGGTTCATACAACGATGGCGTTGAAGTTGGCAGCACTTTTGTTTCCAATGATGTAGCAATTGTTGGGAAAACAGATGGAGGGGTCTTAATTCTCAACGTATCTGATCTAACAAATCCACAAAAACTTTCTCAATATAATGCAACAGGTATGCCAAATGTTTGTGCTATTCGAGAAAACATAGCTTTTGTAACCTACTGGGAACAATCGGGTTCGAGGATAGTTTTCCTTAATATTACTAATCCAGTCACACCAGTTTTTATTGGTCAATATGCCAATGTTGTAGAAATTTATGATTTTAAATTAAATGAGGATATTCTTATTACTGCAAATTCTATATCCGGCATATACTTTGTTAATATTTCTAATTTAACCAATCCAATAGAAATAGCTCAAATTGATACTTCAAGTCAAGCTTATGGTGTCGATTCAATAGATGATTATGTTTTCGTAGGAGATTCAAACACTCTCGAAGTTATTGGTTTTAGCGATTTTACAAATTTACAGGTTATTGGTTCATTCGATGATACCGGAGCTTCTCAAAAATTACAAATTGTTGATGATTTAGTTTACGTTGTTAATTATCCGAAAGGTTTGGTTATTTTTAGATACACAATCGAAGAAGTACACACCTCTAGTAGTTCTCTATTCATCTTACCTTTGCTTTCTAGTTTTTTTGCTGTTACTGTTATTTTCCATACTAGATTCAAAAAAAGCAATAACTAAATAAGATAGCTAAGCAAATAGTCAGTAAGATAATCAAGGATAATATGAAAAATCATTAAAAAAGAAACTTAATGAGGCGAAAAAAATAGTAATATTGCTTGTACTTTATCACTCTCAAGAATATGGTAACACTGAAGCTATGGCTGAAGCAGTAGCTGATGGAGCTCGATCAGCTGGAGCTAAGGTAACTTTGGTCAACACGAATGAGAAGCGACTTGACATAGAACAATTTAGGCGATTCGACGTAGTTGCTTTTGGTTCTCCTGATTATTATAGTTATATTGCCGGAGGATTAAAGGTATTCGTAGATGATTTTTACATTGCTCGAAAAACCAATCGACAAGGATTAGAGGATAAACCTTATGGATTATTCTATTCTCACGGAGGAGGAGGGCGAGTGCGAGAGCCGTTTGAGAAACTGTTTAGCATGATGAAGCTAGGGGCAAAAATTGGTGAAACAATAGAATCAAACGGAAGTCCAAATAGTAAAGTAATGGAAGAGTGCCGCGAGTTAGGTAAACAACTAGTAGGAAAGATAGAGAAATAAAAGTAAATTTAGTCTAGTTAAAGTGGTTATTAAATTCAATGAAAATTGAAATATAGTTAGATGTGATAAATTAATATGATAAGCCCAAGGAGCTCGAAAAGAAAACTATATCATGTTTACTTGAAAAACATGGACAACAGTATTATTTAAAAAAGTATTAGAACAGTTATATTTATCATTTAGTGAATTATTTATTGTAACTAGAATATATTATGGATGAGATGATTAAATGGCAGTACAAATACAAGAAAGATCTTATTTTCTTTGGATGTTTTTAAGCATCATAACCGGCGGTATTTGCGGTATAATTTATGTCTATTTAACAATGGATGATTTGAATAAGTTATATGCAAGACATGGAAAAGGAGAAGCAGTCAGTGTAATTCTAGTTTTCCTTTTAATGCTATTAGGTTTTGGTACTATTGTGTATATGTTTTTGATCTACGATAAACTCCATGAACATATTGCCTCAAAAGGTGGATCATATAATGTTCCTAGTGGATTAAGTATTTTGTTGATTACTATATGCTTGTCTTGGTTAACCCTTGGAATTATATCCATATATTACGGATGGAAATGGCAAAATGCTTTGAATATCCAAATTCGTGGTAGAACAAGGTAGAAGATAGTACAAAGTGAATTACTTAGTTTCAATTATCTGATGTTTCACATTTCAGAGTTGATCCATCAGATTCTTTTCATTTTTTCTTCTTATAACAATCCAATTAACGAACGGAGCTACAAAAAAATCGGAACCAGTAATCTATTCCAAGTCAATTAATTCATCATCTATACTTGGCAGTTGTTCTGTACGTTTCTGCTTAAACAGACGCCAAAGTAAGAAACTCACAACAAAAAAGAAAAAGACTCCTAAGGTAATGGTTAAAACATAAAGATAGTACTCATATGGGGGGTCATTCCTAATATTATTGAGAGTATATAATATGATCTTAAATAACATTCCAATCCCCTCTAATTCTGTTTATTCTTTTTCCAGCAAAAAATGTTTGGTAAAAAATGAAGCTCTGGACTCACACTTCTTCTTAAAGGGATAGAAGCGCGATTTGGGAAGGACGCATTTTAACGGGAAAAAAATAGAAAAAAAAGAAGAAATAAAGATGAACTATTTACTTCTTTCTTTGTTTTACTAAAACAATCATAGTCATTCCAAATATGAATAGTGCTGTGAACCCAATTAGACTACTAGCAAGAGATCCTTCATCAGTTGGACTTGTTGAAGGAGGAGTAGTAGCACCAGGATAGTCTTCAGGATCAAGAGGATCAGTTCCTGCAGTAACTTCGTCACCATCGGAATAACTATCGTCGTCGGTGTCGGCATCAGTAGGATCAGTGCCTTCAGTATACTCATCGTCATCACTCAACCCATCAGCATCGGTATCAGAATCAGTGGGGTCAGTAATGAATCCGTCATCACCAAGAGTAACTTCTTCGCCATCGTCTAAATTGTCATTATCAGTATCAGAATCTGTTGGATCGGTAAGATGAGTATCTACCTCAGAACTATCACTTAAGGAATCACCATCGGTGTCCCATAATAATGGATCAGTGTAGTAACCATTAGCCCCTGTTAATTCATCATAATCATTTATGCCATCTGCATCGGTGTCTGCTAGTGTTGGATCGGTGAAGAAAGTGAAAATTTCATCGTAATCGCCAATAGTATCACCATCGGTGTCTCCGGTGAATGGATCTGTTCCATAAATTTCTTCTTCTTCAAAATTCGAGAGCATATCACCATCTGTATCATATTTGATAATTTCTAGCCCACCAGAGCCATCAGCAACAAAAACAGTTCCATTACTAAATGCTAAAGCTCCTGCTTCTCCATCATCATCATAATATTCACCACATTGAACGACGTTCGTTGGATTAGACCAATTGAAAACCAAAACACCAAATTCATTCCTGGTTAAGTAGAGATAATTTCCTTCTGTTTCGATATGATAGCTTTGAGCATATGGTGAAATACTGACGGAATCAATTTCATAAGCGCTATCTTTAGTCGCAGCATTATAGACTTTAATTCCATTGTTATTGTTCCCAGTGAAGATGTAATTACCGCTACCGCAAATAGAGCTAGTTGTTCCTGCCAGGGAAATATTTTGAAGATTGTCTGGACTCTGAAGATCAGTTGTATTTATTATTGCTATGCCATTGGAACCTTTTGCCACGTATACAAAATTACCATTGACAAATAAATCATATATGGCATAACCCTCATCTAGTGAGGAGATTATTGTTGGAGAATTAACATCTGTTAAATTGACAATTAATAATCCGTCATTTGATGTTCCAACATAAGCGAAATTACCAGCTACTTCTATATCTCGAATTTGATCGCCTAAATCGGTAGTACTAACAAATACAGGATTATAAGGATTAGAGACGTCAAATATCCTTATATCATGATCAAAAACAGCTACAACATAATTATTGTAAAGAGCAACATGATAAACCTGATTTGAGATATCGGTATCGTTTTTATAAATGTAGACTGGATTACTTATATCACTGACATCTGCTATTAGGAAACCATTGTTGGAGCTCATGTAAGCGAAATTATTATCCACTTTCACACCATTCAGATTTCCATAATACTCAAATTCTCCTAATTTTGTTGGTGTGGTAACATCAGTTACATTAAGTAAAAGTAATCCATAATTACGTTGACTTACGGCTAACGTAGTATCGTTTAAATACAAATAATCAGCATCACCTGATTCTACTTGATAATTTGTAATAAAGGTAGGTGATGTTGGATTTGATACGTTGTAGAACCTAACAAGACTATAAGCTGCTATATATAGAATATCACTTTCTATTTTAGCCTGTGAACAGACGCTATGAGTAAATTGGCTTGTGTAACTTGGACTTGTAATTACGCTTAGATCAACTATGTAAGTATAACCACTATTCAAGAAGAGATAGGCATAAGTGTTTTTCGTTGTTATATCTCTCATTGAACTACCAGGATTATAACTGGAGACAAATGAGGGATTAGTTACGTCTGTAACATTAATTATATCAACATCATAACCGACATTATTATAAGCTAGTATATATGAACCATATTTTTCTATTGTATAAACAGTCCCAGAACCGGAATAGTAAGAACCTTCGAATGTAATTGCTGATGGATTAGTGATGTTAAGGGTTCTTAGTCCTGAAAAAGTATAAGCAGCATAAACAATATTGTCCTCAACTATTATGTCTTGAACACTGTTTGTTAAATCATATCTATCTAAAATGTACATATTGCTTGGATCAGAAATATTTACAGTCACAACACCATCATATTCACAACTAATAACAGCAACATCGTCTTCAAAATCAGCAACATAACTGTTTTGCCTTCCTGGAAGTTCACATTGACCTAGAAAAACCGGAGAAGAAGGATTAGAAATATCTAATGCAATTAATCCATTTAAACCGCTTGCAACAAATGCTACTGACCCTTTAACAAAAAGACCACGAAAGATTCCATAGTTTTCATCTAATTGTCCAATCTCAGTTACTTCATCAATAACAGCATTTATTCCAAAATTATTAATAGGATTACTCGGTTCCATTGATAATTTCGAGCTATCAATTAACGAGTTACTGTTTATTGTAATATCGGAAACAAAAAGTGTCATTCCAGATAGTACAAACAAAATAATTAGTGTTAGAATTTTTCTACTGTTCATTTTACTATCTCACAAAGAAAATTTGTAAATAATTTTAATACACACATAGCATTATTAACTTTCTTGACAAAAATATGTGATACCCAGAACTCACCTTCTTCTTTTATAAAAAGAATTCAACTAGATTAATAATTAAAACACTTCAAGAAATCTACCTTTCCTCGAATATAATTTCTAAATAAACAAATTTTTAATTTGAGAAAAGAACGTGAAGCAATAAAAAGATCTTCGAGGAATTAAAATGACTTTAGGTAAACGAGAGATTCGAAAAAAGGTTTATTCATTAAATCAACATCACACTAATGTTGTGAAGAAAATTGCTAGAATGAAATCCAAGAGTAATACAGCAGGTGTCTTATTAGCTAAAGAAATTAGCAAAGGATCAGACATTATGGCTACCCTTTTTCTTGTCTTCAGAGAATCAATAGAGGAAACCAATGAAGATAAAAAATATTTCTTGGAAAAATTACGCATGATGAACAAAATCTCACAAGCTCTTGGTGATTATCTCAAAGAACTCAATGAACTAACTATTGAAGTGAATAACGCCAATAAAAACAATAAGAATTACGATGAAGCTACACTGATAGGAAATACTATCAAGAGATTGGATAAAATGATTGGTGCTGTGAATAGCTGTAGTTCTACTTTAAGCTCATCTAGAGATAGTAGAAAAAATGAAGCGATGCTCAAATTGAGACAATTAAACTCTAATGTTATGCTAATAAAGAAGAAATTAAAACAGAAAAAAATAGCAAAACCTGCAACACCCAAGTCACCAATAGTTGACAAAATAAAAATTGGTAAGAAGAAATTTTAAAAAAAATTGAAAAAAGAGTATTAGCAAGAAAAACAAAAATAAATATTTGGATTTCATACTTATTCGATGATTGCAGAAGCTAATTTTTGATTTCGCATTAATCTAATACTTGGTAAAGTTGAGAGTAACACACAACCTGCTGCAAAACCTAGAATTAGTAAATAGTCACCCCAGAAATAAATAGCGTCTAGCTTGAAAAAGAACTCACTTATGAAAAATTGAATCATTCGACCCAATCCTTCTCCACCAGCTGCTATTCCGAAAATAACAGCAAAAGTAATCAGAAAGCCCAGCTCCAAAATGATTTGAAACCAGATTTGTCCTTTTTGAAAACCAAATGTTCGCTGCAGTGCTATTTCACGTGTTCGTTCGATTATTGAAACAAAGGCTGTAACAAAGATAATCAGAAATGAAATAATCAAAGCTAAAATTATTGTTACTTTTACGATGAAGAGCTGAGTGTTAACCATGTGAACCATACGAGCTTCGTAAGTATCTTTTGTAATTGCATATTGAATCCCTATATTTTCATTCAAGTCTAAGAGAATTGAGTCTAAAGCTTCGGAACTCATAGAATCCATATTATGCAATTGAAGAAAGGCATTATTTATCGCAGAAAATCCTATTGTTTCTTCAATGGCAGGTATTAACATGAAGCATGAATTTGGTACATCTAAATCACGGACTATACCAACAATTTCAATTCGAAACTCAGCACCGAATGACGAGAAGTTAAAGTAATCACCGATTTCAAGCTCCAATGGTTTTGCTGAATAACTTGAGATTATCCCTTCTTGAGCTGTTGCATTTGAAAACAGTGTACCTTCCTCTAAGTTAAGTGAGAATAATGATGAGTTATTTTGTAATCCTCTGATTTCTAAACCATAGTCTGGCGTGTCCGGTATCTCAGCATTTCCATGTATATATGGTTCATAATTCTTGACAAAGGTGTAATTTTCAAAAACACTCTCGATCTCAACTTCCGTTTTAAAGGAATCAAATCGAGTTTGCACATCCCAATGGATTTGGTTATTAAAGTAATTATCAAATGTTCCATTTATGGAAGACTGTGTTTGGATTAAGGCGAAGGAAATAGCAATTGCACCAATGAACGCACAAGTAATGAGAGTACCTCTTGCGCGATTTCGAGAAATATTACGTAAAGGATACTTTAATGAAATGGACAAGAGTGATTTTGGCTTTTGTGTGTTTTTCACACCGGATGAATTTTTCTTCCTTATCTTAACTTTGTACTCAGTTTTTCCTCGAATTGCTTCGTAAGGAGTCATTTTTACGTTACTTCGACAAGCAAAATATGTGAAGATTTGGGAGGAAATAATTACCAAAGCTGGGACAATAACCAGGGCTACGGGTGAGAATCGAGTTAATATCTGAGGTATTCCCCACCGGGAGACCAAGACCCGAACCATAATCTCTAATACACCATATGACCCAAGGATAGCAATAAGAATAGAAAATAATGAGATAATTAACGTGCGGAGCATAAAAACCCGTAAGATGATTTTCGGTTTATAGCCAAAAGCATACAACATACCAGTCTGTTTTCTCTGTTCAACAGCATATCGTTTAGTAATCAAATAAATGACGATCCCTGCGCCCAAAATTATTGCACAAGCCATAACGAAAAGCACTTGAGAGGTTAAATTGAGGACATCTTGGAATAAGGAACTAATACTAAATTCTCGAACATACCAAGAATAGAGCATTTGTGCTTCAATAGGATTGACTTCCTCAGATAAGTCTGCTGCAAAAGCTTCTACAAAATCAAGGTCAGGATCATTTGGGAAATAAAATGCTATACTATCGAATTGAATTTCTGACCAATCATTAAATTCTTGAAAAGTATTGTAGTTAACATAGATGGCCCCTTCTAAGGATAAATCATAACTTAGAAATTCAATGGATTTCACTAAACCAATAATTTCTACTTCTTTCTCACCAGCTAAGGTATAAAGGGTAATCGAACTACCAATCTCGACATCTAATTCCTTGGCAAATGATTCCAGAATGAAAGCGGTATTATTTCGCAATTCTGAAAATGCTGTAACTGAACTTATCTGATTAACTACTGGAGGAGCGGTTGCATTAATTCCAATGATACTTGTATAATACCAATTTGAAGCATGATACAACTGAAAACTACAAGAGGGTCGAATATCATATGAAACACCACTATAGTTAAGATTGGTGCTAATTAGATTATCTACACTTGAGCGAACTTCATCAACATTTCCTTGAAAACCCATTTCTAAGTATGTCAATTTATATGATTCATTGCTATCAATTACTGAAGCGTTTATACTTGGATCAATTGAGAACATAGCTAATGGGAATGAAACGATAACAAAGAAAACCAAGAATAATAAAAAGGTCCTTCTTTTTTGGAATCGGAATTCTCGGAAAATTGTTTTATATATTTGCAACATTTGATAATATTCCCTCGTCAGTACTACTAAGCAAAGAATTCGTATCATCAGCTACAATTTGACCTGAACGTAAGCGAATCACTCGATCAGCATAGCATTCTAGTTCATGATCATGGGTAACCAACAAAACGGTTTTCTTCTTTTCTTTGGCAATTTTACGAATAAGACTGACTACATTATCTCCTGTTTTTTGATCTAATTGCCCTGTGGGTTCATCAACAAGCAAAATATCTGGGCTCTTTGCTAAAGCACGAGCAATAGCAACACGTTGACGTTCTCCACCAGAAAGTTGAAATGGAAAATTATCCATTCGATCTTCTAACCCAACAAGTGTTAGGTGTTCTTCAGCGATTTTGCTGATATTTCTTCGTTTTCGGAGGGTTAATTCTAAAGTGAGCTCAACATTTTCACGAGCAGTTAAAGTTGGAATTAACGAATAAAACTGAAAGACGAAAGCTAATCTTTTCTTACGATAAAGAGTCAATTCTTTATCAGTGTATTGTGCTATATCCTCACCTATAATTTCTATAGTGCCATTTGTGGGGTGGTCTATATCGCCTATCAAATTAATTAGCGTTGTTTTGCCTGAGCCGGAGGGCCCCATAATAAATACCATTTCACCAGAATCAACCGAAAATGATACGTTGTCCAACGCACATATGGACAACTCCCCTAAGTTATAATTTTTAGTTAAATTTTCAATTCTAATTACTGGATCTAATGCTTCTTTAAGGTTAGACATCATACTCAATGCAGTATGTTTTTTATAAAAACCCCACCATTACTGCACTAATTAAAATGGTCTTAATGTTCAGTGCGGAAAGGTCACTTCGAAGGGGAAAGTACCTGATGACAGAGCATTCAATTTAAAGAAGATTAATATTTGTAATTTTTTATATTTAGTTAGATTATAGGAAAGTGGGCAAAATTTCGGAAAATTTAGAATTTGTTGAGTATATTTATGATCCAGTATGGAAGAACATACCAATAACACAGTTAGAGAAGGACATTATTGAATCAGATATTTTTAGAAGATTAAAAAATATAAAACAGATGAGTTTAGCATCTATTAGTTTCTCTGGGGCTAACCATACGCGTTCTGAGCATTCAATAGGTACAATGCATGTTGCGTATCTCATTGCAAGTAAAATTGAGAAACTGAAAGAACATGCTGAATCAATTTTGAAGGAAAAACATAGTATATCTAATGGCTACAACAAAACTTTACAATTCATCAGAATTGCTGCTTTGTTACATGATCTGGGACATCCACCCTTTTCTCATGCTATTGAATGGGTTTTCGAGAGAGATCCGGAATTATATCCAGGTAAGAATTATTCCCACGATGACTATACACAGAAACTAATAAGAAAAAACAAAGAACTGAAACGAATTCTCAAAGATGAAGTTATTTGCACTCCTATGAACATTGCTAATTTCCTTGCATACAAGTTAGATAAAATACCAAAACCGATAGCTATTCTCTATCCATTACTCAATGGTGATTTAGATTTTGATAAAGTAGATTACATTATTCGAGACAATTATCATTGTGGATTACCGGTTAATATTGACATTTATTCCATTATGGATTCATTTAGGATCAGCCTGCAAAAAAGCATTCAAGATGATTTGATCTCAAATATTGAAATTATGTTCAATCCAGACAAACTATTTGTTGTTGAGAATCTTTTGCTCTCGAGAAAACAGCTAATTTCGATAATTCAACATGAAACAAAAAACCGTATTGCTAATCAAATGTTGATGTGTAGTACACAGAATTTTCTTAGAAAGAAAAAGGAATTATTAGATGAAACAAAATATAGGCAACTTATACAAAAATTGCACGAAAATTGGACTGATTATGATTTAGTATCAAATATTACAAAAGAAGCTACTAATGATATTCAAGCTGATTATCTGAATAGAGCATTAAAAGGTAAACTCTTGGAAGAAATCGTAAAGATAGAAATGTTTGATTTGGCACCAAAAGAGCGACTGGATTTCTATTTATTTACGAAATATAAAGATCGGAAGATGATTTTTGAAAAGAAAATAAATGAGAAATTGAACGCTAATTTTCTTATTGATTTTGTTTATATCAAACCTCCACCGCTTACAATTAAGTTAGTATATGATTACGAGGAAAGAGTTGCTAGTCTAGAGTATAAATCAGAACCTGTGACCTTCGCTTTACATAGTAAATCAAATATTGTAAATGGTATACTAAAAGACTCATATGCTAGCTCATTCATAGCGGTATATGGTGATGAGAGAGGAGACAATATACAAAAAATAGTTCAAAATATAAGATATGAATTGAGAGCACAAAATCTAGAAATTAGAGAAGAACTCAGTAAGAAGAATGAAATTATTGGAGAGGATTTAGTACTTTTAGTTCTAGCGGCAATAAGAAAACTTACAAAAGAGAGATTCAAATTAAGTAGATTGTGGGCAACAGGTGTTAAACGCATACAAGATTATATTTTTGAATTTAAAAATCAAATCTCTTTTAATTGTCCAGATTTTGATTATCTAAAAAGTGATTATTCATCGCAATTTGACTCATTAATGACTAAACTTGTTACACTGGGAGTAGTGGATCAACGAAAGAAACATGTATCGATAAGAACTAAGAAAAAAGGCGAATTTACTTTTAGATATCTAGATAGAAATGATTATTGTTTGAATTCGAATGGAGAGCATTTTGTAGATAATTTGCCTAATGAGTTAGTGAAAATAAGAGATATGTTATACAACAAGATGGTAGTTAATTTTGGTATTTATCAGGAATATTTGACGAGAGACTATGGGCTAGCAGATACTGTAAGACAGAAAGATATGAGACCAAATTTGGAGGAAAAAGGATTACCAATAATAGATATTTAATTTTAAGAGATTTTACTCTTTTTTACAACTGAAAG
>DAOVPS010000216.1:0-4058 GCA_030629105.1 Candidatus Heimdallarchaeota archaeon | reverse complement strand
GTCCTAATTAAGCAAGCTACATCAGCTTTGTTTGGCGAAGATAAAGTTCTCTTAGCAGAAAATCCAACAATGGGTGCTGAAGATTTCTATGAATTTAGTGAAAACAATCGAATTCCTGTAGCCATGTTTTGGTTAGGAATTCGAAATGAGGAGAAAGGAATAATCCATCCAGGCCACAATCCCAAGTATGATATTGACGAGGATGCCCTACCTTTAGGTTGTGCTATTCTTTCCTTAACTGCTCTAAAATATCTAACAAGTTAGTTTTTACAAAGAATGAATAGGTTGAGACGATTTTTCAATCTTTTTTTCTTATTTTTGTCTCGACAATATAATCATATGAATTAATTTTATATTTCAATTGTCAATAACATAATATTAAATAACTAACAAGAGTCCCGATAGGGAAGGATGGTGTTTATCTACCAATGTCAGATAAAGATATGCAAGTATCAGAAGATGATCTAAAAGGCGTAAAGCTACAAGAAACAAAAACTAAAGCGCAAGAATCAGAAATGAAACTCCAATTCAAATGCCCGGATGGATCAATTATTGAATGGCCTATTTGCTGTGGAGAATCGATGGAACTCGAAGGCGACCAATTGGTTTGTGTTGTTCCAGACTGTGGAAAAACAATGGAAGTTCCTACATGCAGCGATGGATCAAAAGCTAAACCATTTATTGGCAAAGCCTAATGATCAATTCATTTTTGCTTTTATTAAAAAAATGTGAAATAGGTGAACGGGGGATTTATTTCCCCACCCACCCCACTTTCCATCTATAAACAAAAACAATAGGGATTTTCATCCCTTCACTTCATTTTTTAACTAAATCTCCACCTGATTGGCTTGAAGCCTGCAATTTCTGCAACTTTAGTAAATTTATGTATCACAAATTTGGGTTTTTCCTTTTTAGAAAGTTTTGCGACATCAATATACCTATTTGGATCAAATAGAACACTAACGATTCCCATTTTGTTGGCACCTAAAATGTCAGTTGCTGTTTTATTCCCAACATAGATAATTCGAGATGGATCAGTTAATTCTAATTTTTTCATAGCAGCTTTAAATCCGAAAGCTGATGGTTTCCACTGACTAGGCAAATCATTGATAACAACAACATCGAAGAAGTGCTGTATTCCTAGATAAGTTAGTTTTTCCCATTGCTTTAATTTAATTCCATCTGATATGATTCCAATTTTGATTGATTTCATTAGTGTAAGTAAAGTTAGAATCACTCCTGGAAAGGCACGGAGCAATCCAAATTTTGTGTTATGGTAGGCAACAACTGCAGCAGCAATAAGCTTTGGATGTACCTCATATCCTAATTCCTCAATCAACCGATTAAAATGCTCATTGTAATTTGAACCATATTTGCCAACTATATCTAATAAAATACCAAAAGCTGTATCCTCATCAAGTTCTATTCCCGCTTCTTTTAATGCTCGAATAGCATTTCTTCTTGCGGTTTGTGACATAAGAGAGCTATTAAATAAAGTATCATCGAGATCAAAAAAGATCGCGTCAAATTTGTCCTTCTTTACCATACGCGACTTCTCCTGTGAAGTAATAAATGTCTTTAACATATAAACCTCTTTTGGCGAAAAAAAAATTTGAGATAAAATATCTATTTATTCTTCAGCTGCTTTTTCTTCATCAGGGTGTTGGAATAATTCCCCACGAATGTATTTCTTAGCACGTTCCTCATATTTCTCTTGACAAATGGGACTGCAGAAATACCGTTTTCTACCAAGAACAGCTTTTGAAAATACTTCACCAGAAAATTCTCTATGACAATAATCACATCGTATTAGTAGATTGACAGGTGTTTTTGGTAATTCAATAGGTTTGCACATGAAAGTTTCGAGATTGATTGATGAAACAAGCTCTATAATCGAGTCTCCTGGAAGTGAATTCACTGCCTTAATGAATTCTAATTTGTCCTTGTCACTCATTGGATGAGTAACAATAAGTAGATTATAGTGACCTGAAGTTATGGTTAAATTTGCTATGTAAGGACTTTCATAGATATCCTTAGAAATTTTGTCTAAATCACTTGGTTTAACTTTTAGAAGAAAAGTCATTGAGGTACCTTTCATAATCATGTGTTCATCTAAGATTATTGTGAACTTCTCAATCAAACCTGTATCTATATATTTCTGAATTCTGGTTTTAATAGACGGAATAGTTAAATTTGTTTCTCGAGCTAAAGCCGCGTAACTTGTTCTAGCATTCTCTAAAAGTGTAGTTAAAATCCGAAGATCTGTTTTGTCAAGTTTATGCATAAGAATTACCCTCAAACTCTATATAATAACTCAATTTTTATTAATTCTTCGATACTTTAAGCGATTAATGCTTTAAAGTCTTTTCTAGACATATAGATAAGTCACATAATCTATAAAAGCATTATATAGAATAATCACTAAATTTGTCTTATTAGATAAAAGTGATGCAAATGATAAAAGAAAAAATCGATTTAAGAAGTGATACTGTAACTCATCCGACGGAAGAAATGATGGAAGCTATTAGAAATGCAAAGCTTGGGGATGATGTCTTTGGTGACGATCCAACTGTAATAGAACTGCAAGAGATGACAGCAAAACTCCTAGGTATGGAAGCTTCTCTTTTTGTTAGCTCAGGAACTATGGGCAATATTTGTGGTTTAGTGAGTCAAACCAATAAGGGAGACGAAGTTATTTTAGAAAAGAATTCGCATATTTTTCTGCATGAGGTTGCATCACCTGCAGTAATTGGTGGCTTACAGCTTCGAACATTTACTGGGAAGAATGATTATTTACTCACACCGGAGATGTTGGACGAATTAGTAAGAAGTTCTGATGTTCATTATCCAATTAGCTCTCTAGTTACAATTGAAAACACACATAATATGGCAGGAGGAAAACCTTGGAAAATATCTGAGTTAAATGATATTTTTTCTGCTGCCAAGAAAAAAAATCTAAAAATTCATGTTGATGGTGCACGAATATTTAATGCCGCAATTGCACTTGGGGTTCCAGTAAGCGAACTCGTAAAAGGGGCTGATAGTGTAATGTTTTGTTTGAGCAAAGGATTAGCTTGTCCTATTGGGTCTATGATTGTTGGGAGTCAGGAATTCATAGATAAAGCGTTACGAACTAGGAAAATGTTAGGTGGAGGAATGAGGCAAGTTGGAATTATTGCTGCTCCTGGAATCGTTGCATTAGATAGTATGATTAACAGATTAGCTGATGATCATAAAAATGCACAACTACTGAAAAAGGGTTTGGAAGAGATTAACGGTATAACAACACAAGATTGCGAAACAAATATTTTATTCATTGATATAAGTGGTTTAAAAATAACAGGTAAACAATTCAAAGCTGATTTAGCAAAACACAATATTTTAACAAGTAGTCGTTGGGATACAGTGTTTCGCTTTGTTACTCATTATGGAATCGAAAAAGAACACATTGAATATATCCTGGAAACTCTGCACAAACTGTATGGGTAAAACATACAAACTTTATTAAAGTTCAAGACAACTAAATTTACATTTCATTCAAGCGGACTTTTTATTCGCTCTAATAAAGCAAAACGTTGGATAGTCTATGGCAAAAGTGTTTGTTACAGGAGCAACAGGGCAAGTTGGTATGCATGTTGTAGAGCATATTTTAGCAGATAAAAAACTAAGTGTAACAAACCCATCTGATATTATTTGTCTGGTAAGGAATCCAAAGAAAGCTCATAGACTGAAACTATCGGGAGTCACCATAATAAAAGGTGATTTGCAAGATAGTGATACTATAACTGAAGTGATGACAAACGGTATAGAATTTGTTTTCCATATAGCAGCAAACATTCTTCTGAATCAAACATATGATCAAATGTATGCTCCAAATGTCTTAGGGACAAGAATTATGCTTGATGCTTTTGTAAAATCAGAAGCGAAATGCTTCATTTATACGAGTTCTATTGCAGTGTATCAAGCATTCAATGGAAGAAAACGATACTATGATTTGGATGAAAATAGTCCTTTAGGCGAACTCAAGGGAGAACCTTATCAAGTAACGAAGCGAATAG
>DAOVPS010000219.1:0-3913 GCA_030629105.1 Candidatus Heimdallarchaeota archaeon | reverse complement strand
CATCTGTAGCTTCAGCTTGTTTTTGATCTCGTAATTTCTTTCTTAATGAGGCTGGCACAGCTTCTCTTCCAGCATGAAGTGATGTTCTGGGACGGATTTTTACCACAAAACTTCTATTCTGTGTTTTTTGATCTGAGAGCAATCCAACACCCGTTGGCATGCTTCTTATGAAATCAGAATCCTCGAATTGCTCAGGAACAGAGGAAGGAACTCGTTTTAGGAAAGCTTTGATGTCATCTTCAAAAGTTAAAAGATGGGTTATCATTATATCGATTTGACTCATGATATTTTTGTGCATTGCAGATGGTTGCTGTGTAACTAAGACTAAAGCACAACCTGGTTTTCTTCCTTGTTTTGCATATTCAATTAAGGGTTCGGACGCAGCTGTCTTCTTATTATGTGGCACTAACACATGAGCTTCATCTATAAGTAACCAGGTAACGGGAATTGAACCATTAGTATCACCAGATTCTTCGAAAATTTCGCCTCGAGAGCTTTTAATTCTAGCTTCAAGGATTTTTCTTGCGATTATTCCCACAAGCAGTGCACGTAAACTATCACCAATACGAGGATTGCTAATATCTATCACGGAGATTTTGTTTGGGGTACTTAAGCGGGAGAGAGGTGTTCCTACGCCTGAGAAAATTCCCCATCTTTTTGCTGCTTCCATTCGTGACCTTATTGCTTGAATTGAGTCATTTCTATATTGGTTAGCAATTGAGGGATCATCTAAAGCCTCAATAATATCATCAATAGAATAATCCGGTTTTTCTCTTCTTATAATCTGTATTGCTTTTTCTAATACTGTACCTCTGATTTCATAGCGATCTATATCAAAAGTTCTACACCAATCTTCAATATATAGATCAGATGGCTTTAATGCAAATGGAGAATCTATTGTGTCATCAGGGAATTCATTAAAAATACCAATCGGTGTGAAAACTTCTACATCTTTCACATCCTCGGGTTTTAACCCCCATCTCTCAAGTAGAACGTTCTCATTAGTGTCAGAATTTTTATTTTTCAATGCCCAAAAAATGCCAATTGGATCCACTAAGATTATGCCAACATCAAGTTTGGCTTTAGATAATTCTTCAGCGATTACTCCTAATGTATAGCTTTTCCCGGATCCTCGATGTCCAGATATGAACATAACATGGGGATAAGCAGCATCTACAAGTACTTTCTTACCATAATGCTTGTGCTTGCCAACTTCGGAGACTCTGCCGAGATAGAGAGTTCCTTGACAACCAATTTTTCGGATAACAGATCCTGAACGACCAAGTATTATAGCATCTTTGGTAGGCGCATCTCTAACATCTAAAGGAAGATTAACTTCAGGTGAAAAATCTAAAGTAGGTTTAACCTCATCCAAATTCCTTTGGATGTTTTCAAGAACATTCTCATTTCTCATGAATCCAAGAACAAAAAGAACGTCAACAGGTTGGTCACATTGATAAATTTCTTCAGCAAGTTGTTTTCGAGCTTCAAAATTACGGGGACCAAAATCCGGGTCATACATGGATTTAATCCAAATTACTTTGTCTAAGTATGCTGCTGGTTTATCACTACCAGACATCTCCTTAGCAAGCTCAATAATATTATTGGGTAACTCAAATTCTCTGTTGGACATTATATACGCAGTAGCATGTGGCCATAATTTTTCTTCTTTTGGAAGAGATTCAAGTAAAGAGTATATTTTCTCTTTTAATTCACTCTTTTCAATCGAAATACTATATGCGAGTAATAAAGCACAGATTCTATCATCCGGATCAGGCCAACTTTCTTGTAATTCAATCATCCGATCAATTTGCGGTTCATCAATAACAAGCGTTCCTTCTCGGTGTAAAAAGAACAACAACTTTAATTCTTCTTCTTCTGGCACATAACTTTCCTTTGTTAAAATATCCCTCAATATTTCATTTCCAAGTCGTCTAGCATTTGTTGCGTATTGTTTTGTATCTGTAATTTCATACGCAAGCATATTTGCTCTTGCCAGTAGTGCTCGTTCATGAGCCTCTAATAATGAGCTGTTTAAATCAGCAAGCCTTTCAAGCACCGTGGGAAGATAATGACATGGAGAGCGACCAAATTCATACTTCATTTTTTTTTCACCAATTATATATTCATAATATACTATTCTTTCAATATTTTCCTAGTCAATCAAGGATAATAAGATTTGTAAATACACTTTTTTCGTATTTATGTATAGAAATGTGTAATTCTCTCTAATAACTATTTGAAATCAACTTTATTTTAAATATTGATTTTCTAAGTCCGGAAATCAGTTCTCTGTGAACATTTAATAAATTAACAAAATAACCTTAATAGAGATTTAGTTGATTATTCACAAAGAAGTAGTGAAGAATCCTTGAGGACTTAAAATGAAGAGTTTAATTATCGATGCTCAAATTGCTGGAGCATCAGGTGACATGTTTTTGAGTGCATTGCTGGCTTTATACGGAGCAGATGAGAAAAAATCTGTTGCTGATAAGAAAAGGCAAAAATTATTGGATAGTATTGCTTCGAAAATAATACAGGCTGCTGATCTACAAGATGAAGCAAAAATCAAAGTGAAATTGCAACATAAAAACCTGCATGCTATCGCAGGAATCAATCTTATAATTAAATTATCTGAGCCTCATCGTCACTTGAAAATTCCTCAAGCTTTTAGTATTCTTGATAATTTTTTCAAGCTTCATCAGATGTCTGAGAAAGCACAGACATTTAGTAAGAAAGCGTTCGAAATTTTGTTTGAAGCGGAAGCAAAAGCACACGGGGAAGCCTTGGACGATGTTCATCTTCATGAAGCAGGTTCTTTGGATACTTTCTTAGATGTTTTAGGATCCGCAATTTTACTGGATCAATTAGGAATATTTGATGCTTGCATCTATCTTCTCCCAGTTGCATTAGGATCTGGCACTGTTACTTTTTCACATGGGACTCTTTCTGTTCCAGCACCTGCTGTAGTTGAAATTGTAAAGAAATATCAGATTCCTGTTTATAGTGGTTCCATTAAAAGTGAATTACTGACACCAACCGGTGCAATTCTTATTGCTTCCTTGATGAGCACATGTAAAAACTCAATTGTAACAACTTACCCATTCATTACCATAGAAAATTCCGCAGCGGGTTTTGGAACAAAAGAGTTTGAAAAAACACCAAATGCATTACGATTAATTCTTGGAAATGTTCTAGAGTCAGAATATCCTCAAGAAGATATCTCAATTATTGAAACCAATGTTGATGATTGTTCTGGTGAGACAATCGGATTCTTGAATCAAAAGCTCTTAGAGATGGGTGCAAAAGATGTCTTTTTAACTCCAATCTATATGAAAAAAGGAAGACCGGGAACAAAGATTTCGGTATTATGCTTGCCTGAAGATGTTGGAATTTTTGCTGCAGAAATTATGAATCAAACAAGTACAATCGGAGTCAGAATCACAAACAGCAAAAAGATTATGCTGAAAAGAGAAATCAAGAAATTTCAAATAAAAATAAAAGGTGAAAATTTCACCGTTCATGCAAAAATTTCCTATAATAAGAAAAATGAAATCGCTCACTTCAAACCTGAATTTGATGATGTGAAAACAATCACAGAACAAACAGGACTTACTATTAATGATGTCGTTTCATTAGTAAGAGAAGAAATTAAGAAAAAACTTTGATCTCAATCAATATTTACGGGCTTTCTTCAGGCACTAATTCCAACATACAGTATCTATCTCTCTTACCTGCATGTAAGACCTCTTTTATCATTATTTGTCTTCCGAAAATCTCGTTAAGTATACCCACCCACATATTTCGAATAAAGGTACATCTATTTACAAATTTCTTTTCTGCACAGAAGAATCGACAATCATAATAAATTAGATAACTGCTCGCATGTTTATCTCTTAATGTAGATTGTAAT
>DAOVPS010000063.1:0-14954 GCA_030629105.1 Candidatus Heimdallarchaeota archaeon | reverse complement strand
TGAACCAGTTATACCAAAATATTCTGAATCAATGTCACAGTGTTCCACTATTTTGTTTGTTAATTCTTGAGCTAGTTTTTCTAATGAATCAAGTTCTTCTCTTTCTGTTTCAGTGATTTGCTGTAGTCTTTGGACAGGATCATAGATTTCAATAATGTCCTTTTTTGCTACTGCTTGCAATAAACCTCGACCCATTGGATCTTCGTAAATATATTGAGGAAAGTTCTGATGTAAAAAAGCATATCTTTCTAATAAATCGTATAACTTGCTGTAGCCTTTTGTAAAACTTTTTTGAGTATTCTCGTAGAATTTTGCAGGCACATATCTAACAAATGAAATAATCCTATCTTGAGGATGAGATAATCCTTTAACATCAAAAATTAGATCATCAACTGATTTTATGAAAAAACCTTCAATTGGATATGATATATTCTCAGATTCCAAAATCCTCATCCTAACTTGTTTTGTTCATTCCCTTACTTCTTGTTTTATTTTCTCTTGAATTTTTTCAACATATTTCTGAAATTGTGACTCTTTATTTGTTACTCGAGAGATTATCTGTGAGTGGTGTTCAATAAATTCTCTTAATTGCTTGACCTTCGGATCAAGTGGTCCACTTGTCATGGAGAAATGAATTACTCGAGTAGAATGAATTAGAATTTCAATCAAAGACGAGAAAGCTCGGGTATGTGGCTGAATACTATCTTTACTTAGTTCTACTTTGATGATTTCACAATAGAAGATTCCCCTCTCTTCTTCTTCTATTTCTTTGTTGACTTTAAGTGCAATATAATTCCCTTTACAAGCTTTCAGAATTGGAGCACTAATTGTTTTGGATATAATATAAAATTCATCTGTTAACAAATTCTGGAACAAAGTACTTTTCACAAATAAATCTGGATCATTTGTGATATTTATTATGCATTTCTTTTGATGCTGTAGATTTTTGTACGTATCTGTTTCTTTGAAAGGACGAATTATTACTTGTTTTTCTTTGGTAATCAAGAAGCCCATTGGAGCAGCATTGGGTTGATTCTGTTGATCATATGTAGTAATAATTGCTTCATAGATAATTTCATTTTGAAAGGGAAGATTTGTATTTGACATGTATATCCAAGTTAAATAACAGATTATCTCATAATAATTTATTTGAATATTATTTTTAATAGATAAAGAGATAATAACTACAGTAAGCAATCGGTCTGATGATTTATGAAGCAATACAAGCAGTTAAGAAAAAAAGATTATGAACAAATTTGTTCAAAGCTTAGTATTGATCCGAAAATAGATTTGATTGCAACTCGCATTTTACATTCGAGATTAACCTATCTGACCGTACGAAAAACGTTTAGGAAATTAAAAGCAACTATAAAACAGAAAATTGTTCTTCTATTTGGACCAGGACCTTCTCTTGAAAGCTCTATTGAGCAGCTACTCACTTTGGTGACGAATTTCAGAAGAGAAGTAGTTATTGTTGCTGTTGATGGAGCTACAAAAGCGCTGCTTAAATTTGGAATTGATATTGATGTCATTATTACTGATTTAGATGGTAGCATAACAGCAATTAGAAAGAGTTTAGAGAATGGTTCAATAGTTGTTGTTCATGCTCATGGAGATAATATTTCAAAATTAAACGAAATTACTGACATATTACCAAAAGAAGGCATTATCGGGACAACTCAAGCAAAGGAAACTTTCAAAGTGAAAAATCTGGGAGGATTTACAGATGGGGATCGAGCTGCTTATCTAACAGCAAATATGCAAGCAGAAATAGTAATTTTGATTGGTTATGATTTTGGTGAAATTGTCGGGAAATTCTCCAAGCCAGAAAGTAAAAATGAAGATTTTCAAGCTTCGGAGAGGAAGCTAATCAAGTTCACTATAGCGAAGAATCTTCTCTCTCAGCTCCCTAATTTGTTTTCATCTATCAAATTTTACAATTTCTTAATTCAAGGTGAGGAAATTGAAAATATACCTAAAATTGCTTTGAGTGGATTTGAGGGGCTTCTGAATCAAAAAAAGACTAAATAGAATCTCTAGTTCTCTTCATCCAACAACCCTGTCCTTTGTATTCGAAAACTCCTACTTCTATAGCATCAATATTTGGGTGTTTACTAAACAGGGGAATTAGTTTGGATGATAATAATCGTGCAAATTCCTCAACGGTTGTGTTTTTAATCGGCAGCAAGGAAACATCGCTTTCCGGAAAAATATAATCCTTATTTTTTGGGATGAAATTAACAAACAACTCATTTTTCTTTTTAGTTATTGTAAGATGGGGGTTTTCAGTTGGCAATAGTATTTTGTGATCGAGTTCTTCCACGAATTTTCTTACAAAAGGTTTCAATTCTAAGAAATCAATTACGAGATTCTTGGCTTCATCTTGCTCACCGTAGATCTGTACTTCAACTAAATAATTGTGACCATGTAATCGTTCACAACCCGTATCTCCAAGAACAAAATGTGCTGCTGCAAATTTGAAGGATAATTCTCCTTGAACTAAACGATAGCTCATTTTTTTCACTCCACATTACTACTTGGTTATTCATTGTGTTCTTTTTATATAAAATAAATACTTCCCATTACTGGTGTCCGTTAGAAAGAGCTCATGATTATTACTTAAACACCATTTTGGGATATTTTTTAGAGATTTGGGTCTGTTAGTTATTAGTTTGAGAATTTCACCGACTTCGATTTTCTTGATGGAAACATTAAGCTCATAAAGCACTTTTGGGCATTCTTTATCCGTCATATCAAGGATAATACCAATTACTTCTGAGCTCTCTGAAGACATTGTGTTCAAGTGAATTTTTTATCAGCAAAGATTAAAAACATTTACTAAAGAGTTGAGGTTAAGAATATTTAATTATGAATTAACTTGTCAGATGTTTGAAACTAAGATTATTCGGATCTCGTTTTACATTTAGTAGGATATGAAAAATATGGTTAAAATTCTTGGTTTGGATATTGGTGGAGCAAATACTAAACATGCTTTAATTGAGGTTCAGAATGAGAAAATCGAATTACTTAGTTCTAGCTCTGATTATTTTCCAATTTGGAAAGATCATACATCCTTCCCAGAATTTCTTGAGACACTAAGGAGTAAATTAATAGAAGAATTTGGTTCAATAGATCAAGTGGTTTTTGTTACAACAGCAGAACTTGCTGATTGTTTTCAAACGAAAAAGGAAGGAATAAAATCCATATGCGGATTTGTTGAGGAGTGTTTCCAGTCTGGTAATGAAAAGAACTCACCGCTTATCCTCGATGTAAACGGTCAGTTTCTACATACACAAGAAGCTGGAGAAAATTGGCTTAATGTTGCTGCTACGAATTGGGTTGCATCAGCACTCTATTTGGGAATAAAACATCAAAATGCATTAGTTATTGATATCGGTTCTACAACAACGGACTTTACTCCAATATTCAATGGAAAAATAGTTGCACAAGGAAAAAATGATCTTGAACGTTTAACTAACAAAGAATTGGTATACTCCGGTTTAATTAGAACAAATGTTGTTGCGATTATTCAAGAAGTTAAAGTGAGAAATAAAATTGTACCGTTAGCAAGTGAGTTATTCGCAACAACAGGAGATGTCTACTTACTTCTAGGATTAATCTCTGAGGAAGAATTTACAGGGGACACAGCAGATGATAAACCTGTTAGTAAAGAAAATGCAAAAGCAAGATTAGCACGAATTGTTTGTTCTGATAGTAACCAGCTTGCTCATAATGATATAATGGATATTGCACGACAAATAAAAGAAAAGCAATTTGAGAAGTTATCAGATGCTTTGAATCATAGCTTAACAAGGTTCAGAGCAATGTTTGAATTAAATCCTGAAATAATACTCATTGGTTCAGGTGCTAAAACAATAGGGATTTCTTTGCTTAGAATGAATGGTATATATGAGCAAATTATTGCTGATGATATATTAGACGAATCTTCTTTGAACTCTTTTTGTGCTTTTGCGGTTGCGGTTTTATACTCAAAAAAAAATTTTGAAACAGAGGGAGGATCTGAATGAAAATTGATACAATTATAAAATTTGGCGGATCGATTACTGAAAGAGGTACCCTTAAGCAAATTGTTCTATTGGGAAAAACTCTATCTACATTATTTGACTGCAAACAGAATTTCGCATTAATTCCTGGTGGTGGGTTTTTTGCTGAGTTTGTTCGTGAAACACAAGAGAAATATGATTTAGATGATGAACAAGCACACTGGATGGCTATACAAGCTATGGAGCAACATGCTAGTTTTCTACTGAAATTTATTCCAAATTCAATTTTACATGACTTTTCTTGTAAGGATTTTGAATCATCAATTTTTGATAAATTACCGATCCTTAGAGTTATGAAATACATGAGAACAGAGAGTGATTTAGAGAAAACTTGGAATGCTACAAGTGATGCTATCGCAACAGAAATTGCTGTAAAGATTAAGGCTGAGAAATTGGTCTTCCTCAAAGATATAGATGGAATAATTGTTAAAGATAAATTAGTTAAGAAGATAACTATACAAGAATTACTTGAATTGAAAATAAGTCCTTTAGATAATAATACCCCAAAAATATTGCAAAGAAAAAACATTAAGGCATATATTATCAATGGCTTGATTCATGACCGTACAGAAAATCTATTAGAAGGAAAGGAGTTTATAGGAACAGAGATAATTTGCTAAAATTATTACAAAACATAAGAATTTTATGTCAGTGAATGATAAGAATGTTGGAGCTAGAAAGATGAGTCAAATTGCTAGAGTGAAAACTGGGATACCTGGATTAGATAAAATGCTAAATGGGGGATTACCAAAAGGCAGAACAATTCTATTAAGCGGACCAGCTGGAGCAGGGAAAACCACACTCGCAACCCAATTTATCTATCGTGGCGTCTTAGATCATGGCGATCCAGGAATTTATGTTACCTTTGATGAAAGTCCCAAAAGTGTGAGACAAAACTTCGCAAGTTATGATTGGAAATTAGAAAATTTGGAAAAAGAGAATCTTCTTGCACTTGTTGATGGGTTCTCCATGCGAGCAGGTGTAGCTTCAAAAGAGAAGTATAGTATTCGATTAGAAATTGATGATCTATTAACAACACTTATCGCATTAATTGATGAACTTGGTGCTGAAAGAGTAGTTATTGATTCTTTAACAGCTCTTGCTTTATCTTTAGAAAGTGAAATGCGAATTCGAAGAGAGATCTTAAAGCTTAGTGCTGTAATGTCGAGTCTTAAATGTACAACCATTGTTACCAGTGAGATGTCACAAAGCGGAGAAATTTCTCGGTATGGTGTTGAAGAATTCATGGCTTCTGGTGTAATAGTTCTTGATATTCAAGAAGTAAATCAAAGATTGGTTAGAAGTATTTACATCAGAAAGATGAGGGGAATCGACCATGAATTAGTTCGAAGACCTTTCGAAATGACTCAAAATGGCTGTGTAGCGTTATCTACTGAAACATTGTTCTTGTAATTGAAATAATATTTCAATACACATTATTTATTGTAATCCAAAATATCTTGTTCATTTGATATTTACTCAGTCTGTTGTATGGTTGGAAATTAACAATGTTTACGAAAGATTCTGATGTAAAAGAAGAAGATCTTGTTTTAATGGAAACAAAAGAGCTAAAAGAGAAGTGTGGGAATTGCAATAGTGGTCTTACTCTCAAATTATTTTGGTCAAGAAAGGAATATAAACAAAAAATAGAATGTCCAAAATGCGGATTAGCAGTTTGGAAGAGTAATTTGAAAAAATTAGATTATTGATCATTCATCTTTCTCTAGAACAACCCGAGTTAAATTTTTCATAGTTTTGAATAATTCTAAATTCCCAGTGATTTTACCTATAATATTAACTTCTGAATATGGTCGTATTTTCTCCCAAAATACACATATGGCTTTACTCATAGGCCAATAAGCAATATCTCCAGGTTCTACATCAAAGGTTGGACGCTCGGATTTTACTTGGATATCAATTAAGAAATTAGCTTGAGCATTATTCTGCACAATTAAACGACCACTTAATGGTAAAGCATACCAGATGTTTTCAACTGAATGGGGAGCTTTTACTCGATATAGCTCACCTTTCACTTCTCCTACACCATCAATTTTAAATTTGACTGGATAAATTTCCTTTACAGACAATAATTTGCACCGAGAAATAATACAACTTCAGACAAAAAAAGCTTCTGGAGAAAGTGTGGTGCCCCGACCGGGATTTGAACCCGAGTCCACAACTCGAAAGGCTGTGATGCTTGGCCGAACTACACCATCGGGGCAATGTTGATTTTCAACGTTTTCCTTGTTTGTACTATCTAGTTTTAAATCTTTCTTATTCTACAATAAAACATCATTTGGCAAATTAAATGAGGTTAAAAATAGAAAAAAAAGAGATATTTGCAGTAGGTTAACCCCACTGCATAGTTTACAGAATGATTATTTTCGTTTCTTAACGATGAGATATGTGATTGTAGCGATAGCCATGATTGAGGTGAAAGCAACTAACATGGTGAAACCAGGAGTTGTTGGAGTCCATCCTAAATCGTAACCAGCTTTTGTCATATATTCTCTTGCTTTGTCAATGTCGAAGTTGTAGCGAATGATGTTTGGATTATTCCAAATACCCATCTTTGGATAAAGTGGAGTATCACTGATAGCGTATTCGCCTCTGTGAATTATGTCGTTTATTTCAAATCTATCAAGAGCATAGTTGATTGCTTTTCTTACACATAAACCAATGCTTAGGGACGGGTCGCCAGGGGCGGGTGCACGATTACCTATTATTGGTCTTACTTCTCTCATGTTATGTCCGAAGAAACCAAAACTGTATGTTGTATCATCTTGTACAGTGTAGTCTGGATCTAAAATGAATTCGTCTTTCTTGGTTGGGTTCCAACCGACGCCTTCAAGATCTACTTTACCGGACTCAAATTCAAGCATTGAAGTTTGTTGGTCAGGTATAATTCTGATTCTTAATTGAGTCATACCATCCCATCCAGTACCGAAGCCGAATCTGTTGTCCCAATCCAAAGCTGCATCAGCAGTAACTACTGGGTCTAATCTCCAGCTATCTGTATTTACTGTGAGAACGGTTTCTACTCCTTCAGTGAAGCCACCGATTTCGAAAAGTCCAGTTCCAAAACAATTTGTTGCAAATGCATTCCATGCTGGGTCTGTAATATCAGGGGTTACTCCATCAGCTAATTGAGATTGATTCAAGTAGTGTTCAGGGAGAATTCGTGTGTTGAGTGATGGTAAGAACGGAGCATATGGATCGTTTGCTGCTGTGCCAGGGTCACCATCAATGAATAAGTCCATGGTCCATTGATCGAGTATTTGCATATCTTCAACCCAAGACCATAAATGTTGGTCATTAGAAACTTCTGCCCATGCATAAAGGGTGAAGTAAACGTCTTGAATATCGAAGACTTCATCGGTGAATCCACCAGCATCTGCCCATTCAATACCTTGTCTTACGACAATTCTCATCCAGGTATCATTAAGCATAGTATAGCTTTGAGCTAAATGTGGCCAAACTGTTAGATCAGCATCGTACCAAATCAAAACATCCATGGTTGCACTGCTGATGAAACTTGAAGAAGTATCATCTTGGAACAATGGATTAAGATCTGACCAAGCTGCGTCAGTAATAACTAACTCATCAGTGGTAATTTGTCCAGTGTGAGCAGCTGTCCAGTCCATCAAACCCCATGATTGTAATATACCATCAGACATATTATATCCGTCAAGGGTTGCCCAGAAAGCATTGTATCCTCTTGGGGAGTATGTTGGAGCCATTGGACATATTTCGTCCATGAAATATTGTTGCCATGCCCAGTAGTGTTGTACACGTTCTTCTGAGTCAGGAGGCATAATCAAATTGCCCTGTACCATATACCATTCGTTTAAACCTGTTCCTTTGTCTTCATCCCAGTCCATGCTGGTGTGATAACCGAACAAGTTCAAAGAGCCGTTTTCATCGTAGACACCAATAAAGTCTGGGTCTGCACCGCCACCACTAAGACCGACATAACAAATGTCGAAATCTCGGAAGGCGATCAACTCGCCTACAAATGTGGGCCAGTCCTGTACAATAACATCTATGTTAATACCAATTCTTGCACAGTGTTGTTTGAGGAAGTTTCCATAATCTGGTCTTACTCCTCCACCATTTGTCTTGAAAACTAGTGTGAAAAATGGATCAATAGCGTCAGTCTTTGTTGGATTGACAGCCATAGCACTAGCTACAAAAAGTGTCATAATAACACCTACAAGAAGGGTTGTTTTAACTTTGTTCACTTTCATCGGGTGATCACCAAAAATTTTGGTTCAACCTAATAATTTTGGTTCTATGATCCTTCTGAATCATAGGCTCTAAACCTTAAAGGTTTAGATGCTAAACTAATTAGTTTACATTGCCCCTTAAAAAAGTTTTGTCAGCAAAAATAATTCAAAATTCGACAAATAATTCGAATTTGCAATTTGCTTATATATTATTTATAAGGCTTACGGGATTTAATTATTATGAGTTAATAAAGATTTTATGATATGGTTAAAGTGATGTTTGTGGAGTAGTTTTCCCGAGTTTATCATGAATAAAATAATTAAATGGTGAAAATTACTGTTTCTAAGAAGAAAAGGATTATATCGAAATGAATGCAAATCACAATGATTTTTCCGGAAGATTTTTTGTGAAACGATTGACTCGTAAAGCTAAAAGAATGAGTAACACTGATCTTCGTGAAGCTCTTTGGGCTATAAGAAAGAAAAGTGAAGAACAGGGGAGTATTACTGGAGGTAATCGAAATAGATTACTAAAAATAGAAGGTATTTATTCAGAAGAATTAAAGAGAAGGGAATTATTGGAGTGGGCTCTAAAAACTGGTAGGAAGGATTCTTCTAAGTAAAAAAAATCCATTCATTATGTATCTTGTATTTCTTCCTCTGGATTTTCTGGTGGAACACTTTTTGCAATTGGAGTGTTTGTTTGGAATAATTTATCAGCCATGCCTTCCCATCCTGGGCAGGAATTAAAATCAGCATGCCATTCGCATTCATCGCATGTTCGTTCCATGTCTTTTCCCCTATGTAGACTCAAGTATGTCATTCCGCCAATAACAATCAGAGCTGCGCCTATTTTGAATCCCCAATGTTGAGAGAGTATAATTATCACTAAGAAACCAGTCCATGCCCCTCTTGAGAATTTCGCTATATCTTTAATGAAAATAGAATAGCGACCTAACCACCTTGCACCAAATGTTAAGATACCAAATCCTATAACAAACCACCAAAGATTATCCATAATAGATATTGCTTCAAGTAAGAAAAACTCACGAGCAGCTTCCCAAAAAATGAAAATTGATACCAAAGCATAGAGTGGAGGATAGCTCAGAAAACACCCTCTACATAGTCTTAGCTTCCCTATTTTGAAAACATGTGGATCAAAAACTTCACAGAAAGGATGATGTGAAAGCATTAACAGAATTGCTTCCCAAGAAAATATGGCTCTGAAAATTTGTCGCAAAGTTGCGAGAGTTTTATTCTCCTTCTTCTTTGAAGTTTGTTCCAATTCATGCGGTTTTAGCTCAATTACTGTAGATGAAGCTGGATCCTCTGTTTTTAATTTGTTGTTGTCTGAAGCATTCATTTATATTCCACACCAAACTAGAGAGCGTTATTACTTTACTTCTTGACATTTGTCTTCGATGTGATTAATAACTTTTAAGATGAATTTAAAATAAATGGGGAGTATCATTATTTGGATGTATGGAAATGGTTAGGACCCCGCAAGTAACTCTAACTTTACTATCTGGTGGAACAGGAACGCCTAAGCTTTTACTTGGTGTTAGAGAATTACTTGATGACAAATTGTTAACGATAATTGGAAATACCGGGGATGATGATGTTTTTTATGGTTTATTAGTCTCACCTGATATTGATTCCCTAATTTATTTATTTTCAAATCAGCTGGACTTGAAGAAATTTTGGGGAGTGGAAGATGAAACATACGAGACTTTACAACAATTAGATATGATGAAAGAACCAACTTGGTTCCGATTAGGAGACAAAGATTTAGCACTTCACTTAACGAGAAGTAGATTATTATCAAGTGGTTATACATTGACAGAAGCAATTACTGAGATCTGTGCAAAGTTAGAGATTACAGCTAGAATTATTCCAATGACTGATGAATCAGTAAAAACAATAATTTTGAATGAAAAAAATGAGAGATTTTCATTTCAAGAATACACTGTGAAATTTAGAGAGAAAATTCCAGTAAAAGCAATTCATTATGAAGGAAGTCAAAACGCCAAGGCAACTTTGGAAGCAATTAATGCAATAAGAAATGCTACTGCAATTATTCTAGGTCCAAGCAATCCGATTACTAGTGTTGGTCCAATGTTAGCTCTTCCAGAGATTAAGAACGCATTAATTAAATCCAAAGCAAAGGTAATTGCAGTATCTCCGCTTGATAGTGGAAAAGCATTTAGTGGCCCTGCTGCCCGTTTATTGAAAGAATTGGGTTATGAAGCATCATCGCTTGGTATAGCAGAATTATACAAAGAATTCTTGGATGTTTTTGTAATTAGTTCAAATGACTCTAAACTTAGAGATAGCATTCAAGATTTAGGAATAAAAGTAATTTCTACCAATATTTCTTTGAAGACAAAAATTGAACAGATAAATTTAGCTAAAATCATTCTAGAAGAAGCTGGTATTGCTTTTTAGTGGAAAAATATTTCTTAAGGTATTATTTCACACCCA
This sequence comes from Candidatus Heimdallarchaeota archaeon, assembly GCA_030629105.1. GTDB lineage: Archaea > Asgardarchaeota > Heimdallarchaeia > JABLTI01 > JABLTI01 > JABLTI01. The sequence goes on along the minus strand of DAOVPS010000063.1, from coordinate 4,183 downwards.
TTATTGAATCCCGGATAATCAAATTCAGATTTTGTTATAATACCTTTTTTAATTAATAATTGAACATCGTCTTTAATGGCCTCGAGCTCTGAGACCATATGCTTAACCGTTCCACAGACTTTCTGGAATAATTCTGCTCCCCATAGTTTTGTCTGATTAATAAATAAACAACGACCACCACATAATCCAAATATGTTACACGAGGGACAAGGTTCTGTTACTTTCATAGAATTTCTTATCGATTTAGGAGTACTAGTTTGAATATCACCAACTATTGAGAAATCAAATTCAGGAGAGATAGGACAAACGGAAATTGATCCATTAGGATTAATTGCAAAAGAATCAAGACCGGCTCCACAACGCAAAGGACTAGAAGAATCATCAAGAATAGATTTCATCACAGGAATAAAAGGAACAAGACCAGTCACTTTTCCTTCCTGCATATTCTCTAACCACCATTGAACAAGTTGCGTAATTCCAGGATTATAGGAATTATTTACCCAATGATTGAAATCCTTCCATCTTGCTTTTGAATCATCATCCCACTGGCTATCTATTTGCCAATGGATATGATTAAAACCTGGTGATTGTAAGTTTGCTAAATGAGTTACTTCCTTGTAAATATCTGCTACTTCAGAAATCGCCATCCTCGCTATTAAGTCCCCTGTAAAACCATTTCTTCTTGCTAGTTTAACGTTTTCCAAAACTTTTGAATAAACTCCTTCTCCGCGATTAGCATCATTTATTTCTTCGCGACCATCTATTGATGCAAGTATAGAACTTAAACGTGCAAGATACTTTGGTTTCAATTTATGAAGATTTATCATATTTGTTTGTATAGACCATTGTTTAACTTCTGGTAGTTCATCCATGATTTTTTCGAGCAAAGATATTCTGATTAATGGTTCACCCCCATAGAATTGAATAGTAGTTTCACTATCATCTTGTTGCAGAAAGTTCCTCAAACTCTCTATAGAATAGTTCACATCAATAGGAGGGAGTTCAAATGCAGCGTCTTCCCCACAATACTTGCATTTCAGATTACAAGCACGGGTCAGTATTAGAAAGTAATTCATAGTTTATTCCCACTAAATCATTGATCGTTAAAAGAAAAATACTATTCCATCAGCTTCTCAACTCTACTTTTATCATTTGTTTTTTCGTCAAGGAGTGTTTCATATAATTCCATTTCGCCTCTATCTCTCTTCAAGTATCGATAATAAATTCCGCTAAGAGCTGCTCCAGAGGGGACACCAACAACTCCACAAAGCATAAACGAAGATAAGACCATCAGAAAGAGCATAGTTATGGCATTTTGCTGTGTAAATACACTATGATAATACCATAATATAGGCATAGATATGGCTGCTTGAATTAAACTCCCAGGAATACCTACAATTAGCCCGTCATAGAAACAGCTAATTATTGGTCTCTTTCTCATATATCCTACGTATAAACCACCAGCAACTCCTGCAAAAAGCAATGAAGGTAAAATCAAATACAGGGCTTCAGGTGAAATTAGAAATATCAAAGAAGAAACTGCTACGATAAGTATTCCAATAAAGAAAGTTTTGGCTTTCAAGAAGATCATTCCTTTCTTGCTTATTGTTTCATGTATTATTTTTTGAATTTAAATACTCGTGTATCTCTTCTATAACATATAAAATTGGAAATCACTTAATATGCTACTTCATTTTCTAAACAAAAATTAAGGTTATGAGAGAAATTTAACATTAAATAAGGCATGTTCTTTTACTTAGTAAAGAAGAATGTTTTTCTTTAATATTTGGTTTATTATCCTTAGAAGATGAATTATTCATTTGAGTTAACTCCAAAAGTAAAACAAAAAGATTATATATATCGTATGAGCTTCATTAACTTGGAGAGTTAGTATTCAAAACGTAGTGGAGGTAAGTGAAGCGGAAGCTTTATAAACAAAAATCAAAAAACAAAAGCTCAAACAATAATTCAAAATGTCCAAAAAGAATAGAAGGCTGTGAAAAAAAATGATCACTGAACTATTAAACAGCTCAATAAAAGATCGAGAAGCAAGAATTAGACTCTCTGTGGAAAAGAAAAAGGGAACACGAGGTCGAAAGAGAAGTAAAAAGACAATTAGAGTACAAGAACTTATACTTGATACATTATTTGTTAGTTGTCGATTAATGAGATCCTCCGAAATTAGAATAGCAGTAGGGAAACGCGTAAAGGGATTGAGTAATTATTTATTCTTTTCAGCTCTTAGAGATTTACAAACAAGAGGAGACATTGTAAAGCGCAAAAACCTGTTGAACATGAAATATACTTTTTATGCGCTCTCAGATACTGAGAAACAAAAAAGAAAAGCATTTAGTTACCCAACAACACAAATCAGCAATTACAATTATCACTATATGACAACCCTTCCATACTCCATAGAGGCAGTATTACTATTGCCTAGATTCTTCTGGTAAATAGTAGGACAAACGTCAAGAAGGGCTGCACTTTTGTGCAGCCATTTTTTATTTCGAACGTAGGGAAATTATGGCAATTATTTCTGTTAAAGGGAAAAGAGAGAATAAAAGGAAATTAGAGGTGTTTGATTTTTTCTATAAGAACTCTTAATGGTATGTGAAATGATTCAGGTTCCTTGGTAGAAGTTTCAAAGATGTCAAATTCGTTACTAGTAGCGATTCGAGCGAAATCAGCTCCTAAGTAGAGTCCTCGCTCTGCTAGATCTGATTTATTCATGAATACTATTACAGGAATTTCTTTGCCTGTTCTGAATTCTTCTTCTCTGATTTTCTCTATGTAAACACTGAGATATTCAATGGACGAAATATTTGAGCCATCGGCAACCAAAATAGCAGCGTCAGATCCTTTCAAGCAGATATCAGCCATAAACTCAAATCGTTCTTGACCGGCAGTATCAAAAATGGAAAAAGTCATAAACATATCTATGTCATCTCGAGACAGGAGACTGTCCACTCCGGCATTGATTTCCATCATCTCGAATCTGTTGCTTTTTGTAAAGATAACCATTGCACCTAGTTGATTTAAGCTAAGAGTTGTAGTAGATTCCTCGACATCTATTGGAGTATAGGTAAGATTTGCTTTGTTCTCAAGGTAGTCCATTCTTTTTACATCTGAAACAATAAATTGACCACCAAAAAGTGATTTGAGGAAAGATGTTTTCCCACTTCCTGATGTACCAAGAACGGTAATTTTGAGTAAACGGGATAGTTTACCCTCTCTGAGTAACTCGGCAATGTTCATTAAATTATGTCTCCAAGAGATTTACGGCAATAAATCACTTATTTACAATTTAATATAGGTCAAAGTTATTTATAGGGTTAGTGAAAAAAAACCACAAGGTATCTAGTAAAAGTCTCCTTGTTTTTATCGAACAAAACAGCACTTTTGTAAAGCCTTCAACGATTTTTACTATAAAAATGTCAAGAATACAAGTTTTTTTCAACTAAAATGAAATGATTATTATTCCCGGGTAATATAGAACTAGGATAATAGAAATCAAACCATCTCCGATTAACCGAAAGGATTTTAAAATAAAAGTTAACCGTCAATAAAATAGAGAAAAGCATCGATGGTCTAGATTGGTCTAGGACTCCAGCCTTCCAAGCTGGGTACCCGGGTTCAAATCCCGGTCGATGCACCACTTCTTATCTTTAAATCTAAAACGAAATAAGTTCTTAAAGAATAAAGTCTAAACAAAGATGATTAATATGCTCCTCATACAAGGAATCGATTATAACAAATGCAACAAATGTAGTAGATGCGTAAAAGTTTGCCCAGCACAACTCTATTATGAAACAGATGATAAAGAAAAGAAATATGTTTTTAAGAATCCACATGATTTCTGTATAAAGTGTGGACATTGTATAGCCATTTGTCCCGTAGAAGCAATCTTGTTTGAGGATGAGGACCCAGCATTTAATTTTAAAGGAACGAAAAAACTACCAAGCATAGTATCCTATGAGGATTTAATGAAGATTCTTAAAATGAGAAGATCGATGCGAGTCTTCAAAGATGAACCTGTTCCAGAAGAGAAATTAGAAAAAATGCTCGAAGCAATGAGATATGCCCCAACAGCAAGCAATAGACAAAACTGGCGCTTAACAGTAGTGACAAATAAACAAGAAATCGAATACTTATCTAAGGAATCCACAAAGGACTTGAAATTAGC
>DAOVPS010000164.1:0-7628 GCA_030629105.1 Candidatus Heimdallarchaeota archaeon | reverse complement strand
GTTTAGTGTCTCACTAAGGTAGTTTTGTAATCCTCTCTTTTGTCATATTAGAAAGACTAAAAACATTCATGAGTGGAAGTATAACTGCTAACCGTAAAATTCGAATAAGGTAAAATTATCAATGTCAACTGAAATTCAACCACCAATGGCATACTCAAATGAGATTGGAATAGCGGTTGTTTTAATGGAAGATATGGGTCCACAAACTCATCTGAATTTCTCAGATCTAGATGAAATCTCAGCAATGTATCTCGCAATTAAAGGATTCACAGCATTTATGACTGGTTTTGAAAGAACAGATTTTGGACCTGGTAAAATTAGAGGGATCCTTCAAATTCCTGAAAGCAATTTCTATGCAGTTGCGATTGATTTGAATATGAGAGGAACAGGATTCGAAGAAGACCTACGTTTACAAACAAGTCGTGTCGGGATAGTTTGTTTGATTGCTAATGATGAACAACTAGATTCTATTAGAAGATTCTACCGTGAAACGGAGGAATTTCTTATTGAAAGATTAAAAATAGTGAATACTGTGAATCACTTGAATGAATCATTCTGTCAGAAAATAAAAGATGAATATAACATTTTCTTGAAAACTCTAACAGGGAAAATTGAAAAGAAAGCTAAGGTAGAAACCCATAGTTTATTTGAGATCAGTGTTCTGCTATCATTACCAAAAGATGAGAATTTAACTGCTAGAGTTATTATGGATGCTATGAGCACAAAAGTGCAAGGGCTATCAATAGATGAAATTAGCAAAATTACAAAACGAAAGAAGAAAGCAGAACAAATTGTTATTGATAATTTATTACTAAAAGGATTGATAATAGCAAATCCTTCTCATAAAGAGAAAAACGGTATGAGGTATTTAGCGAAATAAATGTTAATGGAGTTTATGTTGAAATGAAAACGATAATTCTGCATAGCTATAAAGGTGGAACTGGTAAAACAACTATAGCGCTAAATATGGCAATTAGCTTTGCAAAAAAGGGGTACAAAACTTTAGCAATAGATGCTGATCTCAATGCGCCTACTTTTGAAAGCATCTTCACCGGCTTGAAACCAAAATACAAATTTAATGATCTTTTTGAAATGCGAAAAAAGAAAACAAAATCTAATGCAGGAAAGAAAGCAGAACTAAAACCACCAACTCCTAAAGATTTACCAGTTAAATCATTAATTCATGAAAATCTTGATTTAATATTCGCAAATTCAAAACCTCAATTCGGGGTAGGATTACTAAGTAGGGATAAGAATTTCCATGCGGAAGCACTTAAGAGACTTTACGATGCAAAAAAAGAATTTGAGAAAATAGGTTATGATTATGTTATCATTGATACTTCACCTTCATTGAATTTAGCATCAATTAATTCCATTATCATTGCTGATGCATCGTTAATTGTTTTAAGACCAAACAGGTATGGTATTGCAGGCACTACTTTTCTATTGAAAGAACTTTACTCGATGCTTGGAACTGTTAAAAGAAAAGACTACATCGTCTTCAATCAAATTGTCGTAGGAACTCCTGCAAAATTAGTTAATCAATGGCAAAAACACTTCAAAAATCGGTTAGGAGTTGAAACCGTGGGAGCTATTCATTGTAATTGTGCAATTGCTTTGAATATGCTATTTGGTAATCTAATTGTTGAGGATGATGCTGAAAATGAATTTCTTGTAGCCATTGATAAAATTGTAAAGAAATTGCATCGAGATTTAAAGAATTAAGTTAGAAAAAGCACACTTAGATTCTTTATCTATGGAAAGATTTTTTCCTAAAAAGATTAAGATTAGAGTAACCAAGGTGGAGTGCTTAATCGATTGTCTAAGATTATTGGTATTGACATTTTAGCTGGAACTTCGAGTCAAAAACTTGCTTCTACAAGTTCGAATCGTTTTGCAGCCATAGTTATGGAAGATGATAAAGTAATCGAGACCCACAACTCAATATCAATTAGGAATTTAATCAAGCTTAGTCGAACACATGATCCTGTTTTTCTCGCTGTGGATAATATTTTTGAGCTTGAATCAAATTCTGCTAAAATTATTAGATTTTGTAGTCAGTTACCACCCAAAACTCAAATTATTCAAGTAACTGGAGCACCACCAGATGGATTTGAATCTGTTAATCGACTTGCTCGAAGACATGATATCCCTTATCCTTCACAACATGCAAATCCAATACAAACTGCAGTGATAATCTGTCGACTGGCAGCAAAAGGTGTTGGATATATTCTCATACCTTTTGAAGAAGAAACAGAAATTAAAATATCTCGAGCAAGAGCAATAGGTCCTGGTGGATGGTCGCAGCAAAGATATTCCAGAAAAATGCGGGGGGAAATTCTTAATCTAACTAGAGAAATTGAGAAACAACTACAGGATCATAAAATTGATTTTGATTTAGAGGTAAGAAAGACAGAATATGGTTATGACAATGCTGTTTTCAGAGTATATACCTCTTTGAGTGGACTTCGGAAAATTGTGAGACCATTCAAAGGAGAGTTATCTCGAGTAACTGTTTCTCCCATTAGAAAGAAACGCTTAGAATTCATACCTGCAACAGGCGGAAGAAGTAAAATCACTTCTGGGGTTAGACGAAAATCTGACAGAGGATTAATTGTTGGTATAGATCCTGGCCAAAACACCGGAATAGCCGTTTTGAATTTCGCAGGAAAAATTATTATGATTGATTCCATGCGAAGCGCAGCTCGAGGGGATATAATTCGTGAAATAACTCTTCTTGGTGATCCTACTTTAGTTGCTGCAGATGTCAAACCCCCTCCTGATTTTGTGGTGAAAATCTCTAAAATGCTAAATGCTTCATTGTACTTTCCTGAGAAGCTTTACAGCTCAGATGAGAAAAATCTAATTGTAAATGATTATACTGAAAATAGTGGAACTAGAATCAAAGGAGCACATAAGAGAGATGCATTATTTGCAGCAATAAAAGCATACAGCAAGTACAGTACTTTATTTGATCGTATAGATTCTGAGTTATCAGATTCCGGGGGGATAAGACTTCGAAATCTTGTAAAACAGATCGTCATAAAAGATGAAATGAATATTCAAGATGCGATAGAAGAAGTAAGAAACAGGGAGAAAGTTGTTGAACGACCAGAAATTAAGGTGGAAGAAGAAGTAGTATTAACTGAAAATGAAAAAGTTCTAGTTGAAAAAATAGATGCTCTCAAAGAATTAGGGGACAGACAAGCAATACACATTGAAAACCTCGAAGATATGAATGAAGAAGCTTTAGGTGAATTAGAGAAACTAAGAAATGAAGGCAAAGAACTGCGAAACAGAATAAAAAAGATAACAAATAAGCAATCTCAGGATTTGAGACGCGAACGTGCAATCAAAAATAAAGATGATGAATTACGGTTTCTCAGAGGAGAAGTCAAGAAACTTGACAGCGAACTATCAAAAGTCAAGGGGATAATTATCGACCTAAAACGAATGATAGTGATGAGCACAAACCGAATTGTAGTGCCAATGAAGGTGGTATTCGATTTCTCTCGAGAGGGGATTGAAAAAACAATTGAGAGAGTTAACATTGAACCATTTGAAGTAGTATTATTAGTAGATCCTTCCGGTGGAGGGATGAGAACAGCAGAAATGCTCATTGAAAGAGAAGTAAAAGCAGTTGTTTGTGCAGAAAACAACATCTCAAATATAGCCATGGAAGCGTTTCTTAATGCAGATGTTCCGGTCCTTTTTCAGATGCCAGTAAGACAGATAGATGATATTGCTGTAACGTATTATGATGAGTTAGAACAAGCAATAAAAGAATGGGGAGAACAAAGACAACAAATTCTAGGGGAAAAAACCGAAGACACACTAGGGGAATTAATAACTGAATACAAGAGTAGGCGGAGAAAAGAGCTTGAGCAAATATACCTGGATGAACGAAGACCAAAAGAGAAGATTATCCCAAGAAAACCTATCAAAACAATAGAAAGCAAAGATATAGATGAGGAGTAATCTATTTTTTTGTTCTTGTGTCCACTGTATGACTAACTCTATGAAAAGAAGCAATGGTGCTTATTATGGAGCTAAATCTATCTGTACCCAGAGTATGTTATTCCCACGAATGAAGATTTTACCAAAAGATGCTACTTTCTCGTTTTTGTAGTACTCGATAGCATTTCGTAGAACCATATTCATATGTTGATCTTGAGCATCAAGATTTCCACGAAATTCTCGACCATCTTTTAATCTAATCACGATGGGATTATCGTAGGCTTTTCGTAGACGATTAATGGGATGAGAGTTGAATGCTGACATAGATTCTTACAACGTCCTTCAAAGATTCTATAATACTGAAAGATTAAAGCTTTAAAAAGCTAATCACAATCATAAGATTATAGCTTTTTGAATTTTTCAGTTCTTTGATGTTTAATCTGAGAATAAAAGGTTTTCCAAATAATTGAAAGAGAAGAGAAGAAGAAATCTTAACAATCGAAAGCTTTTATAATGAAAAAATTACCAAAAAAGAACTAGGTGTCGCGAGTTAGACTCTAAAATAAGCACTAGGGTTGTCGCGGTAGCTTAGCCTGGAAAACTTCTTTTAGAAGTTTAGGTAAGAGAGCGCAGGACTGAAGATCCTGTTGTCGGGAGTTCGAATCCCCCCCGCGACACCAACTATTTCTTCAATATTTTTTCATGAAGTTTCTGATATCCCGTTGTTGAGAAAGGACATACTTTTATGCATATCGAGCAACCATAATTTCCTGTAAAATATGGAAAGCATTTTGTGCTATCATTATGTGTTTTCAATCCATTTTCTTTTATTATTGGTTGTTCATACAATGATTTTGGAGGACAGCTCTTAATGCATTTTCCACATGTTGCGCATTGTTTAGGAATCCAACTATGAGGGTTCTCCTCAGTATATGGCAAATTTGTTATATTCGTAAATACGGCCGCTAATCTCACTCGAGGTCCAAATTCGGGAGTAATTAATAATCCATGTCTTCCAAACCACCCTAATCCTGCGTTACTTGCTAGCGGAGGATACAGCACTATCCCTCCTAACGGATGTGAAGCATGTGCTGAATAACCATGTTTTCGCAAAAATTTTGCTATTTTATTTGCTGCTATCCCCAAATTGTTGTAGGTGTTCATAACCATTCCCAAAGTTTCTCGAGATGGCGATTTAGCTATTTTGTCCTTATCCATTTCCAAAACTAAGACTATTGCATTATCATGTAGAACTGCTTTTTCTTTGAATATCAAATGATGAGGTAACTTTGTGAAGCCAAGATTGACTATTCCATGTTTTTTGCCGAAGATTTTTAATTCTTCAAGAATCGCATCAGTTATCTTCTCTTTTGGTTTCTCACTATTTTTTCTTAAACTATCATATGATTTATGGATATTTTTGATATTGCTAATCATTGGGCGAGCCGTCGTTCGATTCATTATGTTATTTGGTTTCCCTTGTTCTGCATGCTCGATGAGACCCATCGGGATATCAAATCTACTTGGCGATTGTTCAGTTGAAGCTATAGTATTTTGTCTATCAACCATTGCATTTTCCTTTTGATAGAGTTTCAAAATATTTGGTTTCATGATTCGTCTATAAAAAAATCTCTTAATTCTTAAGCCTAACTTCATGAATTTCCAACCAAGTTATTTTATTATTACAATTACCTTTATTTATTCATTGGTCATTACTTTCCGCTATGGAGCGCAAATGGAAAATTACTCTAGGGTTATTAATTTCTTTAATTATTGTCATAGGTGGAGTTGCAGGAGGATTACTGCTGAATAATTATCTTCGTAACAACGGTTCCTCTGATTTCAATAATGATCCACCCATACTTGCATTTCCAGTAGCAAATACTGAAGTTCTTGCTGCGCTTTATGGTTTCATTTGGAATGAAACCCATCAAATCCATAATGGCATTGATTTCATGATAAATGATACAGCAAATATTGTTGCCCCTTGTAATATGACTGTTAACGATAAGAGTTTGTTTTACAATGAATTAGGAGATCATTGGCAAGCAGGACTATCATTTGATATTAATGATGACTATGAATTATTCATTGCTTTCGAGTCTTTTGCTCAGAATGAGACTTTTGGCAATTTACAGCTTGATGCCATAATTGTTGATATTGGACAAGAGGTAACTCAAGGCCAATTACTCGGACAATTATTCCTTCATCGCAATGGTGCTCATATTCATTTCATGTTACATAAAAATCATGAACCAGTATGTCCTTATCTCTATTTTAGTTCCGCTGGAAAGGTTATTTTTGATACTCTCTGGTCCCAATTCGGATTAATCAGTAATCCATGTAATGGTACTCTTTCATTTTGAATAATAACAATTAATAATTAGAGTTCAATTTAAAGCATGAGGTTTCAAGATAATGATTGATCCTGAGGCATTTGTAAAATTTATAGATGAAAATTACCAATTCATTTGCGGAGTTCCATGCTCTTATTTTAAGGAGATGCTAATTTATCTTGAGACTTATGAATCGAAAAATGAATTAGATCACTTTTTAGCAACAAGAGAAGATGAAGCTATTGCCCTTGCTTCAGGTGTTGCTTTATCAGGAAAACCAGCTCTTGTCTATATGCAGAATAGTGGTTTAGGAAATATTGGAGATGCATTGACTTCATTAGCTCAATTATATAAATTGCCCATGCTTATTTTGGTGAGTTACAGAGGATTAGAACCTGACAAGGATTTTCCTGAACATTCAGTTATGGGAGATGTAACAGAATCGCTTCTGGAAGCAATGAAGATTCCTTATTCTGAATTAACAGTTGATAATTGGGAAGTAGACATGAAAAATGCTATGAAGAAAACGGTAGAAGCTTCTTCTCCAGTTGTTTTATTAGTTAGACTAGGAGTGTTGAATCAATGAAGGGTATCGAAGTCATTTTTGCATTGAAAAACCTAATTGATGAAAATGATGTTATTGTGAGTTCAAATGGAAATATTAGCAGAGAAGTATTCCATACTCTACCAAGACCTCAAGTGTATCTTAGAGGATCTATGGGTTTACCAGTTCCTGTTGGTCTTGGTTTAGCACAAGCTAATCCTGACAAAAGAATTATTGTTATTACTGGAGATGGTAATTTCTTAATGGGTTTAGGATCAATTGTTACAAGTGCTTTCTATAAACCGAAAAATCTGAAAATACTCATTTTGGACAACGCGCAATACTATACAACTGGTGGTCAGCAAACAGTTTCCTCAGCAATTAATTATTCAGAATTCCTTGAATCATTTAAAATCGGTTTTAGTCGATCCAAGAAAGCTTCACCTGATCTTATTGAGGAGGATTTAACTGAATTCCTTAATTATGATGCTTTCAGTGCATTGCATCTTACTATCCAAGCATCAAAAGAGAATCTAGCAAACATTCCTTGGCATCCTGAAGAGATAGCTGAAAAAATTATTGCTAGATTGACAAAATAAAACTAACTTTCTAGCAAATCATTTTCTCTTAGCCATTGTATTGCTTCGTGAATCACTTTTTCAGAATCTGAGTGTTGAGGTTGGAATCCTAATTCACTTTCTATTTTCTTTGTATTTAGCATTCTTGGATAAGCAAATCTTCTCACTCTTGTTCTATTGATAAGTGATTCTTGCCCTTTTGGAGTTGTTTTT
>DAOVPS010000204.1:0-5088 GCA_030629105.1 Candidatus Heimdallarchaeota archaeon | reverse complement strand
TGTGGGACTGTTGTCTTAAGAATACTTCAGTTTGTAGTCGACTTAGAACTCGGTTTTTGAGAGTTTCAGCTAAAGAACCCTTGAGAGAAGTGTGAAAATACACAGAGGATGCTCTCGAAGGAGTGGATGAAATGATACGCAAAAAAAATTCAATCAAATGTGAGATTAAGAAAGAATTGGCTATACCAGGTTTGGAAACAAATCTTATCCGTAGATAAAGAAAAAAATAGATCAAAAAATTAGGAATGAACAAAAAATGATACAGAAAAAGAACAAACAAAGAGATCAATACAAAACAAGTATTGAAAAGATAAGGAATGATCTTGGCCATCTGGCAGTAAGATCATTGAGAACAGCCTAGATGTAATATTGAGGTGATGTAATTGGAAAAAAGTAAGTTAGTATTAAGAAACCAAATACGAAAACAAGTTAAACATGATATAGAAAAAGCAAGAATGAAAATGTTACTCCTGAACGGAAGATAATGAAGTAAAACAAAAAATCAACACAGATGATTACAATGGAAAAACTGTCGCGGGAATTTAAAAACCTAATTCAGCATTTAACAAAAAGCATGCATAGCAATTTACGAGTGTGGAAAAATTTGAAAAGATTTGTAAAAAATGAATGCTTCATTTCCCTATTTGGAGTGGATGAAGTCAGTAATCAAGTTTGGACGCCTGCTAAAATGGGATTCAAATTTGATATACCTTTATCTGAAAATAATGGGATTCTAGGGATTAGTGGTGAGGACTTAAATTTTTCAAGAACTTATTCAAACTTAGATCCGCCTTAGTTGAGCAAAGTATCTTGTATAATGCTGAATAAAGAACTACTAGTTTCATTTTATCAATCTAAATTTTACATTAGGCGCTGTACTACAAGCGTTGAGTTTTCCACAACCGGAGCATTTGCTAGGAGGGCAAGAATCATCAGGTTGTTCTGGTTCAACTATTTCTAGATAACCCATTTTCACAAGTTGATCTAGAAGCATTATTGCCGTTCCTTCTTCTATATCCAACTTTCTTGAGATAGTAGCAGTATTTGCATCTCCACCTGCACGCAAATAAGCTAAGAGTTTTGATATCATTTTACACCATCTGTTTTATTTTTTCCTTCCATTTCCTCGTCTTCTATGACCTTTCTTCTGATCTCTCCAATCTCTTCTATACTGTCTATATTTGCGTTGTCTTTGATATTGATGATGCTCGAAATGCCATTTCTTTACTTCTTTTGGTGTTCCTTTCGCAAACTCACCTTTCTCTAATGTGGGAATTGGTTTATCCTCCTCATCCATACCTGGTAGAACAACCATGTGCCTAATAGCTAATACTCTAAAAAGAGGGATAGCAAAAAGGGCTAGGATTATTGGTATATAGAAGAATGTTTCAACTTTGAAAGCAACATTATCGGTTATGGTAGTAATTATCGCAGTTATCACATCTGCTATTATAATTAGAATATAGATTGCGCCGAAAATAATTCCAACCCCAGCACCTATGACTAAATAGGAATCTGCTTTTTGATTATTCGCTGTAAAGTAGTATGGAATTGACCAGAACATTATCAATCCAATAATTATTAGAATGAAACCTGTTATCCTCATTTGCTCCCACCCTAGAATTGCTGTTGCTTCAAATATTCGCCAGGATCCGCTCTCTGTAATTCCAAAATTAGTAATAGCACCTAGGACTCCAAAAGTGAAATAGACAAGACTAAGAACTAAAGAGAATCCAAGTATAAGATTTGTAAATAATGGTTTGTTCAAGCGCTCTATGAACTGTTTTGGGATATATTGCTGCCTTCGATGTCTTCTTGGTTTTGCTGGTTCTTCCACAATTCGGGATAATTCAGGATGACTTTCTATGTCTTCAGTAGGAATGCTCTTAGTGGATTTTTCAATTTCTATAATCTCCTCATTTGTTTCCATAATTTTCTCGTTTTTCTTTTTTGTCTCTTTCATTTTTTCACCACCATTTTCAAATTCATACAATAACACTAACTAAAAAGTATGCAGCAGCTGAGAATGCATACGCAATAATTGTCGTAAATATCAATGAAAATAACATCCATTTCCGACTATTCGTTTCTTTTTTGATTACAGCTAAGGTTGCAATACATGGAACATATAAAAGAATGAACACTAACAATCCAAAGCCTGCCGCTGGACCAATAACTGATATTGCTCCTGGTAAAGTAGGATTCATTGGATTTATCAACAGAGCTCCGAGTGTACCAATTATAACTTCTTTTGCAACAAGACCTGAAAGTAATGCTGCACCGTATTCCCAACCGATTGAAATGCCTGATGGTGTTTTCATCCACCAAAAAGCTTGAGCGACTAATCTTCCTATATATTCCATGATGCCAGATTCGTTTAGCAAGTAAATTATCATCATGGATGCTAAAATCAGTGTACTTGCTTTTTTGAAAAACTCTTTAGTTTGATTCCACATTTTTATTAAAACACCTTTTACAGATGGACGAGTAAAGGGTTGTAACTCAATGATGAGCGGTGTTTTCTCCCCTCTAAAGATTGTCTTTCTAAATAACCAAGCAAAGCTAATTCCAACAAGAATGCCAATAACATACAAACTCAATGTTACAACTCCTGCGAAAGCGGGGAAAATAGCTCCTGCAAAGAGAATATACACAGGTAGTCTTGCAGAACAAGACATGAAACTGTTGACCAGAATTGTAGCTTTTCTATCTCGTTCATTTTTAATTGCTCGTGTTGCCATAATTGCTGGAACATTACAACCAAAACCAAGAAGCATTGGGATCATTGATTGTCCATCAAGTCCAATACGACTCATGAATTTGTCCATGATAAATGCTACGCGAGATAGATAGCCTGTGTCTTCTAGAATAGCCAAAGCGATAAATAAAATCACAAGATATGGGAGAAATGACATAACCGAACCAACGCCATCAATAACTGCTCCAACAATGAAATCAGAAATTGGATTAATGCCATTACCTGCTCCATCAACCAAATTTGAGATAATATACACTAAATCCCCTAATTTGTTAAACGCAATAACTAGAAGATCAACAAGAGGTTGACCAACAACAAAAGTAAGTTGGAAAACACCCCACATTACTGCAAGAAAAATTGGTATGCCTAGAAATCTATTAGTTAAAACTTCATCAAGCATATCTGTTAAAGCCCATTTCTTCCCGCGATAATCAGTAATGATGTTTCTTAGTAACACCTTAACAATATCGTAACGAGCATCGACTACTGCTAGAGAGGCTTCACCATCAAACTTCTCATTTATCAAATTGTTGACTTTTTCTTTTAGCTCATCTTGAGGAACACCAATATCTCGTAAAATATCCCAAGCAAATTCATCCTCTTCTAATAAAGAAATAGCTAACCAATTGATAGGATATTTTTTCTCAATACGAGAGGAATAAGGAGCAATTTCTTCAAGAATAGTTGGTAAGCATTCAGCAATTGTACCAGACCACTTTATTGGTTTGGGTTCAATAGGATTATCTAAATAATGACATATTGCCCCTTTCAGATCATCTAATCCGATTTCTTTTGCTGCAATAGTTTCTATAATCGGTATTTCTAAATTGTCTGAAAGTTGCTCAACATCTATCTCTAAACCTTTTCCCTCAGCGAGATCCATCATATTTAGCGCAATTAGAAGATTAACTCCAAGCTCCATTAATTGGGCAGTCAAATAGAGATTGCGTTCAAGATTAGACGCATCAAGAACCGCAACAATTAAATCTGGATTTTCTTCGATAATATACTCTCGAGAGATTTCTTCATCAATGGAATGAGGAGTTAAGGAATAAATGCCTGGCAAGTCAATAACTTCAATCGTTCTATTCTCGTGTTTCATTCCACCTTCTTTCTTTTCAACAGTACAACCCGGAAAATTTGCTATAGTTTGATTTAATCCTGTTAGTGCATTGAAAATTACACTTTTTCCAACATTTGGATTGCCAACTAGAGCAATTCTTGTCATGATAATACAACTTGCCTTCTAACTATTTTTTTTAGAAATTCTGCGTTCGTCAAAGTTAGGTTTACCTTACATTTTTAAAAGTTTTTGGATAGCTAGCTAGTTACAAAAAAAATTAAAGACTGAAACACATACAGTAAGCAACGATATCTGATTGAGGGGAACTTTACTGAAGCTTCCAAAGCAAATGATGAAGAAAAACATAGTTTTACTATTTCTTGCGTTGCTCATATTATGGAATTCCTCCACATTAATCTATAATGAAAATTTCTTAATCAGAAAAACAGCTACAAATCAAATTGGAGGAAATATAATCCAACAAACCTATGAACATGAAAACTACACAAAAATAAGTGGCTATGATGATAATCTCAAGAATTTTGTGGCAGAGGATATACTTGTTATAGAAAATTTTCTCTTTATTGCAGCAAAAACTGAAGGTATGATTATTTTTGATATTACTAATAGTTCTTCACCAGTACTAGTTAGTCAATTTTATAGTGGCGGTTCTATTCATGGAATCTCCATCGTTGATGATATGGCATATTTAGCTGCTAGTTATGATGGTGTGCAAATTGTCAATATCTCTAATGTGTACAAGCCTGAAATTATTGGAAAATATATTGAATCATACAACTTTAATCAGATTTACGTAGAAGGTGAGTTTGCTTACGTAGGATTTAATTTCGCGATATCAGCAACTGGAGGGATGATTATTCTAGATCTTACAAGTAAAGCGAATCCGTATAAGATTGGACAATATTCTAAAGACTTCATGGGAAGAGTAGAAGAAATCACAATTAAAGAAAACTATGCTATCATAATTGGGCAACGAAGTTCAGCAATCCTTGATATAACAGACAAATCTAATCCCGTAGAGCTTGGGGAACGATTAGAATATATCTATCTCCAAAATTCCTTTCTGGATGGAAACATCCTCTATATTGCTGCTGATATTTATGGAGTATTAATCTATGATATTATTAATGTTGAATCTCCACAGCTGATAGCAAGATTTCAAGAAGGGAGTAATCCTCAAGATATCTATGTTGAGAATGATGTAGCTTATGTAATTTCCAAACTCCTTGGTTTACTACTCTTAGAT
>DAOVPS010000231.1:0-2793 GCA_030629105.1 Candidatus Heimdallarchaeota archaeon | reverse complement strand
GTACAAGTAATAATACCATTTTTTTTACCTCAATCAGATTCTTTCAAGAGATTAAATCATTAAATTCCTTCAAATTCATCAAGAGCATCTTTAGCTGCTTGGTTAATTTCCTCAACCATTTTATCATATATTGGCTTGAAGTCTTCCTTGTAACATGAAGTTGCCCCCCATGGATTGAAAAAAGCAAGCAATTCACCGGATTCATCTCGTATATGAAATGTTGGTCTTTTAATTGGTCCTGGTCTTGGATCCTTTTCTACTGTTGGAGGAATTGTCACAAACTTGTATGTTTCCTTACAATATTTTTCAAAAAGAATAGGTATTATTTTTTCTCTCGCATCAAATTGCACTCGTAAACGTGGTGGTTCAACCATAATAATCATCAACTACTACTTATTTATCTAGGAGTTCCTCCCAAGACAACTCTCTATTCTCTTCTATCTTCTCCTCAATGTTTTCATAGAAGAAGTACATTTCGAGTTCTTCCTGAACATCACTAGTAAGGTTATCCTGGTCATCATTTAAAGTTTGTAATGCTTTAGCAAAACGAGTAAGTAGGGGCAGAGGAAGCTTTACAACGATTTCATTGATTTGCTTTCGTAACTCATATAGTGCTAAGTATAGTTCTTCCATAGTTTGATCAAGGGATTTAGAATCTATTTCATCCATGTTTAAACTTGCACAATTTTCCATGAAAGCTATCTGTTTCTTAACCTGTTCTTCTTCCATAAAATCTACAACCACTCAAAATCAATCAAAGAAAGCATCCAACAATATAAAAAAATATTGCTAATTATTCATCCTCTTGAATTTCTTCGGGATTAAGTTCTTCAAAGAATGTTTCTTTATTATTTTCAATTATTGGAATGATTCCTTCGGGATGAAGTTTCTCATTGCATTTAGCACACATCCCTAATGCTTTTAGCCATTCATAGAAGTGAACGAGATGAGCTGCTGCTCCACATAAGCTGCATTTCCCAACAAGATCGCCATATAAAATGGGGCTATTACAGACAAAACACTCAATAATTTCTTTCCCGCAAGAGGCACAAGACTTGCCACTTTCTTCTAATAATTGCTCGCAAAAATAGCATCGATAATGCTCCGACATGTCTATTGACATTTTAGCAAAATAGTATTCATCGATTAAGTATTCAATGAATTGCAGATGCTCGGGGGCAATACTCTCAGATGGATAGATAATTCGTTCTACGGATAAGCCATGTTTTACCCCTAAATTTTTTGCTAATTTGACGGAAGCGGTTTGTTTTTTTTCAGAAGCATTAATACCGGTAAAATCATAGACCTTTTGATCAAGTTTCGAAACAATAACTAAGGCATCATTATCGAAGAGTATTCTCGGGCGAGGAACAATTCGTTTGTAAGCACCATAATCATCTATGAGGAAATATTCTGCAAGATTGATGCGAAATAAGTTGCTCAATGTTCTACTCATTACTAGCCTTCCAATAGTGATATGTTATGATTCAATACTAAAAAAGCTTAACGCTCCTAGTGTTAAACTAATTCTTTTATTTGACTTATGGTAGTTTGCTGTTGAAGTGGGTCCTTCTCGACCCAAACTACTAGTCCTGAAAGAAGAAGTGAGTACCATGAACGACTTTTTTCTGTATAAATGCGAAATTTATAAATGAGCTGAAGCAATTTGTTTTGTATGCCAAAAGAAAAGAAATACCACACCAGAAAGATTTCAGCTAATAGAATGATTCTAGCTGATTACAATGCTGTTGCTTCATCTATGCCTATGGTTTATGGATTAATTGAAGTAGATATTACAGATTCCCTAGCTAAGATAGAAGAGATTAAGGAAAAACAAAACTACAAGGTATCAATGACAGCCTTTACAGCTAAATGTCTCGGAATAACCTGTCAAGTAAACAGACCTTTGAACACTTTTCGCAAAGGTCGAAAACTCATCGTTTTTGATGATGTAGATGTAAGTGTAATTATTGAAATCGTTACTAAAACTGGGAAAAAGATACCGTACAATTATGTTATCCGTAACGCGGATAAAAAAAGTGTTAGAACAATAACAGACGAAATAAGATCCTACCAGGATAAAGTTATCGCTGAAAGGGAACAATTGTCAAGAGGTCAAACCAAATATACTTCCCTTTACACTCTCTTGCCAAAATTTTTCAGACAATGGGTAATAAGAAAAATGATTACTAACCCCTATCGATTAAAAAAATTAGCTGGTACTGTTGGACTTACTTCGATGGGAATGTTCATTAAAGGTCAAGGCGGTTGGCTCATACCTTTTCGTGACAAAACTTTGAATGTTTCCACAGGAGGTATAAAGAATCACCTTGTTTTGCGTGATGGTAAAGTAGAAGAACGACACCTCCTTTGCACTGCTTTTATGGTGAATCATGACATCATAGATGGTGCTCCAGGTGCTAGATTTATTTCTCATGTATCAGAATTGCTGGGGCAAACTACCTATCTAGATGACCTAGATAAGATATAGAGAAAATAAGATGTAAAATTCCATAATTAAAAATTAGTTGTACATAAAAAAAAGCCAGAATTCAAGTGTTCAAGAGCTAACTCTTGAACCACCACCCACCTGTCAGGGAATCAGGGTGATTATACACCGGTTATGAGTGCGAATTTAATTCTGACTAATTCTTTATCTTTCTTTACTAGATTTTTGAGTTGTTCTTTTTTGTTCATTTTTTTTCACCAATTTTTTTGTTCTTGTTATTCTTTATGTTTGGTCACTTTATAAGAGCAGACTGGGTCTTTCTGACCAGCAATCATGCACCAGTT
>DAOVPS010000006.1:0-33472 GCA_030629105.1 Candidatus Heimdallarchaeota archaeon | reverse complement strand
ATTTCATATGATAACAGCTGTTATTATTTACCTCGAACTTATATTACCAATAATTTAAGTGGAGACCCATTTAACTGGGATACAGACTTACAGTTTCTTCTTGACACCTCCTCAAACTTAGACATTGCATTCAAAAACATGCATGAAGCAAATCCAAATTACGTTTGGATTTATATGGCTTTCACACATCCCTCTTATTCATTGTTCAGGAACTATCCATTTGATAGTATGGCTTGGACACAGGATTTAGATGAAGATGATATAATAAATCCCCCAGATGAGGATTGGGATCCACGAGTTGAAGATTTCTATACGATTCCTGCGGCAATTAGTAATACTAGTTCTACTACAGCATTTATTGCTCCATATTTTGATCCAGTTGGATTACTCATATCCGCTGGGAGACCAGTATATTTTGACAATGGCACACTCATAGGAATTGTTAGTGTAGATATAACAGTGGCTACAATGCAAGAAAGCATTCTAAATCTAGACGTAAGCGAGAATGGATATGCCTTCTTAATTGATGATGAAGGTTCTACAATAACTCATCCAGGATTAGTTGATGATTTTGTTCCAATTCAAAACTTAGAAATGGCCGATACAACTCTTAGTGAGCAAGCTGCTTTTCAATCAATTATTGATGACATGAAAAGTGGTGGCAGCGATCAACAAAGCTTCACAAAGAATGGTGAAACATGGTATATTTCATATGATACAATTAGTGCTTCTGGTTATTCTTTAGCATTAGTAGTTCCTGAAGCAGATATCTTAGCTCCAGTAATTCAATTGCGAGAAGATATCATGGGCAGGAGTACAAATAATATACTCATTTCAGTTGCTTTGTTAGTACTTGCTTTAGTACTCATTATATTTATTTCAGTAAGCGTCTCGAGAGCAACAGTTGAACCTATTCAAGATTTCATTGACTTCTCAAAAAGAGTAGGGTCAGGAGATCTTTCGAGGGATCTAGATGAAGATGTTGCTATACCGAGAGAAATCATGGGGTTGCATGAAGCGCTGGATGGATTACTTACGGCTCTGCGGTTTGGAAATACGGATTACTACGAGGGAAATCTGGATTTAGCGTTTAATAACTACTTGAAAGCTCTGAAACTGTTTGAGACAACCAAAGACCAAATGGGCATGGGTGTTTGCTTAAACAACATAGGCAATGTCTATCGAGAATGGGGCGATCTTGTTCAGGCAAGAGATTTCTATGCAAAAGCAATAGCTGTTGCTGAAAATCTTGATGACAAAGTAGGAAAGGCTTCCAGATACAATAATTATGGACTTGTTCTTCTTGATAGTGGAGAACTAGACGAAGCTCAGAAGTATATTGAACGAGCCCTCAAACTTAATGAGGAAATAAACAATACTCGAGGTCGAGTGTTATGTTTGAATAATCTAGGTTTAATTCACTTTAAACTTGGGTCTGTTAAACTAGCCTTTGGATATTATCAAGATGCAATGAAGCTTGCAAAATCAGAGGACTTTGTGAGAGGAGTTGCTCATAGTTTACTTAACTTGGCTATGTTTTATCTTGAACAATTCGATGTTCATAGTGCGAAGACACACATGAATCAAGCTTTGGAAAGCGCCAGAACAGTGAATGATGTTCTTCTTGAAGAAGAAATCCTTGAGCGACTAAAACTTGTTGAGCGTGACCTTGGAGATGATGCCAGTCAAGCTGAAATCAAACAAGCTTTAGAAGTTATTCGAGGAACTGCCCACCCACAAAAGAGCGTATTGTACGTTCTTGATTACAGTGGCTCAATGAGTGGTTCTCGAAATAGAGCTTCAGTTCGTGGCTCTATTGACTTGTTTAAGACAGCTATTAAGGAAAAAGATACAGTTGGTATCATTACTTTCCATACTACCAGTCGAATGATTCTACAACCAACACCTGTAAGAAATAATAAAACAAAAATCCAGGAAACTCTTAAGCGACTTACTCGTCCAAATGGTAACACCGCTTTATGGGATGCTGTTGCTGATGCGATAGATTCACTTGAAAGCCTGGGTGGTACACAAAGATGGTTAGTTCTACTTACAGATGGTGAAGACAATTCTAGTCGACGAACAGCTAATGAAATCAATAGAAAGATTAGCAAATTAAAATCCGCTTTGAATCTAGTCGTCATTAGTGTTGGTGATATCGGAACAGATGAGGCAATCCTCATGGAATTCTGTGATAGAACAAATGGAACCTTCATAAAAATCATAGATTCTCGAAGTGTTCATAAAGAAATCGAAAAGGCCTTCAAAACTGTTGGTCAATTGATGAGTCAAGCTCAGGTCTCTGTTGAGGGGCTAGTCTTGGATGATATGTGAGGTGATTACAAAATGGCACTACGCGATTTTATTAGAAAAAGAAGTATCCGATTCAATATAATGGTAAGTTTTGTACTACTCTCCTTAATCTTCATAGGTGGAATTGGTGGACTATCATATCTGCTATTCCAAAGAGCAGGCGTACAAACAATCGATGACAGCAGAACAGCTCTTGTAGATCAAATCAAAGAAAATATTGACATCACTGCAGACAAGAACTCACAAATCATAAATGAAAAGCTCTCAAGTGCAGAAGCTATGGTTCAATATCAAGCATCTGAACTAGAATATCTCTTCTCTGGGAATAATAGATACGGAGACCGGGACGTTTACTATGATTATGTCTTCGAGTATAATCAATCATATGCTCCTACAGATTTGTATAACGACATACCTTACGGTGTGAACCTTAGCTGGGATTACTCAAGTTATTACTTAGAAGGATCAAATTCAACACACTATCAACCAAAAGCAGGAATACAAAATATTACTCTTGAGACAGTAGCATCTATGGATTATGTCTTTCAATATATTCATGATAATGCTCCAGAATTCAGATGGTTGTATATTGCATTTGAATTGACAGATGTTGATAACACAGACTTGTTTATCAATTATCCTGGAAGCATACTAATGGATGATGATACCATTAGAAACAATCAGTCAGAATGGTATGAAGCTCATACAGAAGATTGGTACATGGATGTTTACGCAGGAGACGGTGAAATCGTCTTTACTGAACCCTATACAGACGAATTTGATGGAGTACCACTTATCACAATTGGACGATTAGCTAAATTTGACAATGGAACCGATCTAGCTGTTATTTGTGGTGATATTTCAATTGATGACATGGTTGACAAAATAATTAATGTGCAAGTCTTAGACACAGGTTATGCATCCTTAATCACATCTAGTGGATTGGTTGTTGCACATCCAGATCCATTATCTATACCCAATTTGGCAAATCCTGATTTCAAGCATATCTCAGAGATTGAGAAGAACCTTGATAGTTCCTCTGCATTAACTCTTGCAGATATAGAAGCGATAACCTCAGGAGGTTCTGGTATTCTTGAGTATACTCGAGATGGCCAAGAACGATACCTAGCTTATCAGCCAGTAGGCAAAGGTGATTACATTAGTATCATCATTGTCCCTGTTGAAGAAGCTCTAGCAGGTATCGAGCCAGTTGAAGCTCGAATGAATGAAGCAATCAGAACTAACTTGAACACTATCTGGATAATTGTTGGTGCAAGTTTTGCAATAGGTATCACTGTAGGATTAATCCTAACTGCTTATATAACCAAACCATTCACACATCTCATCAAAGTAGCTCAATCATTATCTACAAGGCGTGCGCGGAAAGACATCATGGAAGGAATCATGTTAAACATAGATCCAGATTTACTGCAAAGCGAAGATGAACTCGGTGAGCTGACGCGAGCGTTCAAAGGAATGATAGATTCCGTTCAACAAGCAGAGCGGGAGAAAGATGATTAATCTTCTCCCATTTTTTATCTTTTTTAGGAGAAAGTCAAATGAAATGGAAACTAGATGATAGTAAATTAGTATATGGCGTAGGTAGTAAAGACCTATACTATCTCGATATAAACAAAGAAGGAAAACTTGAACTTGTACTAGATGGTCAAAGAATCAGTTTTGAGAAAATTATTGATACGTTTAAAGAAAAAACGAAATATGATAAAGCTTCCTTCGCAATCAGAATCCCACAACTCATATCTTCTCAGATTAAGAAATTGATTACAGCATTCGCTGAAGCAAGAGAGAAGTATAATTATCAAAGTAATTATTATCCAATTTACCCGATTAAAGTTAATCATTCTAAATTTATTATTGACTCAGTTATCAAAACTCATCCCACATATGGATTTGAATCAGGAACAAAATCTGAATTCATACTTTTACTTCAAGCATTGAAAGATGAGAAGCATCGTTTGATTATGTGTAACGGTGCCAAAGATCGAGAGTATTTGCAATCGATAAAAAAAGCACTTAATGATGGTTTTAAAGTCTGTATTTCAATTGAATCCAAACAAGAGATGATAGACACACTTGAAATTTTACCTCAAGAGAATTACCAGCTTGCTTTTAGAATAAAACCCTATGTGACTTTGCATGGTCATTGGGGAGGATCTAGTGGGAGGAATTCTAAATTTGGTTTAGCAATTGGAGAATTAAGTGATGTTATTGATATTTTGGAGGAGAAGAAAGCAACTCATTTACTAACTATGTTACATTCACATCCTGGATCTCAAATAACAGATTTGGCAGGATATGAAAGATTCGCTACTTTTGTTGCCAAAATTTACAAGCTCCTCAATGAACGAGGATTCACAAATTTGAAGACAATCAATTTTGGCGGGGGTTTACCAATTGATTATGATAACCGTCTTGATGAAGATTTCATGCAAAAATATGCTGAAATTTTTGTCAAAGTGCTTTCAAAGAAATTACCTAAATTACAACCTATCATAATGACTGAATCTGGAAGAGCAATCACAGCTTTATCCACAATTATTATTGTAAAAACTATAGACAAATATTCAGTGTACCCCAAGACGTATTGGAATAAAACATTTCTTTCCCACTTTTATAAAGAAATAGAAAAATACAAGGATGTTAAATCAGCAACTGATGCTCTCAAGAAATGGGCCTCTTGGGAAAAAAGGATCCCTCCATTGCTTTCTCTTGAAGAACTAAATGATTATGAGTTCGTTGCTCTCGAATTAAAGAGGTTGCTCCGTAAAAAATATTTTAGTTTTGATGATTTTGAAAAGCATTTAGAGAAATCAGTTACAAAAGCGTTGTTGAAACCAGAATACGCTGTTCAAGGCAATTTTTCAGTTTTCAATTCTATCGGAGATCTAGTATTAGTCAAACAGTATTTTCCAGTTGTTCCAATTAGTAGCCTACATGTGCAACCGGAAACAATTGTACGTTTATTTGATATTACATGTGACTCCGATGGGGAAGTAGCAATTTATCATCCACCAATTAGTGAGAAGAAACTAACTACTGTGGATGATTACAAACTTACTTTTACAAAACCATTTGATCTTGGAGGATTTCCGGTTGGAGATTTAAAAGAACTAAAAGACAGTTATCTTATCATCCCTCTTGCTGGGGCATACCAAGATATTGTCGAGTTTGATCACAATCTACTTGGAGATCTACCAGACGTGTTAGTTGCTTTAGATGGAGAATGGTTAATAGAACTACTCAATGGTGCTCAATCCATAAGCAGCATTCTAGCTGATGTTGGTTTTGATAGTGATGTGGATGATGATCCATATTACGATAATGGTTGAAAGTGAAAAATAGTGAGTATTTTTTCACTTCTTTTCTTTTATTCTCTCATAGAGACCAATTAGCTCAGTTTCCTCAATTATGTGGTCTCTTATTAATTTGATTACTTTTTTTCTTCCACTTTTCCTATCTAGTGGGAGTTTCTCATCTAAGGCGTATAATTTGAAAATATATCTATGCTTTCCCCAAGGAGGACAAGGACCCATGTACTTGTTTTGAAACGCACCGTTTCTCCCAACAACCGCATTTTCTAATTTGCTTCCTTCTTCTATAGTTTTGGTATCAGGATCTAGATGGCAAATAACCCAATGCGGGAAAATCAGTTTTGGAATAGGAACATCCGGGTCTGTCATTATTAGAACAAGACTTACAGCATTATTAGGAACACCAGAGATTTTAAGAGGTGGAGATATTTCCTCACCTTGACAGGAATATTTCTTTGGCATCTCATTTTTGTGTTTGAAAGCTGGACTTGTTAACTTTAGTTTCCCCATGTTTTTCACTAATCATGTTTTTTGTTTTCTAATTGATTAACTCTTTGGAAAATGCTAAAAACAGTTAATGAGCAGTTGCTAAATCATAAAAGCATATATAATAGCAAAATGCAAAAAACAAACTGGTGTTTGAGGAAATGAATCATAATAAGAATCTGTTTAGAAGAGATAGAGATACCATTCTATTTGATGACGTAAACCTAAGAAACATTGAAACCAAATTTGGCACTCCTACATATCTATTTAGTGCGGATCAAATTCGAAGAAATATCAGCTTTCTTAGGAAAAAAATGCTAGAATACAATCCTCAAACCTCAATTGCGTATTCTATGAAAAACAACATCGTACCAGAAATTTGTACTATAATTGCTGATGAAGTAGATTATTTTGAAACAACGTCTATGCTCGAACAGAAGATTGTAGAAAAAATTCTTTTCGAGAAGAAAAAAAATATTCATATTATTTCTACTAATATTTACAAACCAGATAGCTTAATAGAAGATGTTATAGAATATCCAAATATTTCTTCATCAGAAATTGATTCACCGAAATGTCACAGTTTTCTTGCAATTGATTCTTATCACGACCTTAAAAACATAGAAAAAGTTGCCCAAAGGTTAGGAGTAAAACCTAAAGTTTTGATAAGAGTTAATCCAGGCATTAAGATGGACATTGAGGAAACTATCTTTGCTTCTGCTAATATTTCAGCAAAATGTGCAGTAGTGATATCAAACATAGAACCAATACTAAAGGCAAGTAAAGACCCTACAATCAAGATTTGGTTGCCAGAAAGGCAATTTAAACCTGAATTCGATACAGCAGAACGTTTAGTAAGGGAAGCCTATAAAAGCGAATATTTAGATCTGGTTGGTATACATTGTCATCTTGGCAGTCAAATTACTAATATTGAATATTTTGATCGATTTTTTGAGGTGGTTACAAGATTCTTCAAAATAATGAATGAAGAACTCAATGATAAATTGAAAATCCTAGATTTAGGAGGGGGATATCCTGTAGATTATGCTCATTGTGAGTGTGTTCCAACTATCGAGGATATTTCTAAGAGTTTATCAAAAAATATCGAAAATTCTGGTATAAATCCTGAAATTATAATTGAAAGTGGTCGTTTTATTACAGCAAATTCTGGTATCTTAATATCGAAAATAACCATTACAAAAGAAAACTCTGATGGTTATAAAATTGCGGTTCTTGACTTATCGACTTATAGTGATTTGCTAGATGTTTTAACTGCTCAATGGAGTTACGATTATTCGTTAATTAACGAGTTACCAGATTCTGATCAAAAAGCTTCTTGGAAATTAGTTGGAGGTACTAATGATACATTGGACCAATTAACTCCAAGGATAATAAAATGTAGTAATTGCAAAGAACAGATAATAGAAAAGAAAGAAATAACTTTTCCACGAGATTTAGTAATTGGTGATTTGATTGCAGTAAAATCAACAGGAGCATATACAACATGTTTCAATTCTAACTATTGTGGAAGACCAAAACCACTTATTGTTATAAAAGATTCGAAAAGTGAAAAACTAATAAAAAAAACTAGATAGAAAATCAGATTTCTTGATATTTTTATATAGAATGTTAGTCTTTTCATTATTAGTATATCTCGAGTGTGCTAGTTCAATGTATAGGGATAGAAGAACTCTGAATTTAACGCTTCTAATAATTGTCATTGCGATTGTAACTACAGTTGCTATTTCAATCATCTCTGTGAATGCAGTTATTGGCAATTGGGGGATATACGAGATATTAGCAGCAATAGGCGGAGCATTACTTATTATTGGAGGATTTGGAGTTTATACTAGTTTTGCAGGTGGTTTTATGATATCAAACCCCAGATTGCATGCCCAAGCTCCTGAGGTTGCTAGAGCAGAAATTAATTATGCTAGAAAGAGAAGAAAAAATTTTCCAGGGATCAGTTTTGCAATTATTCTTATTGGTGTAATCCTTCTATCTGTGGGACTTTCTAGAATATGGTGATTTTCTTTTCGAAAACAAACTTTTTATGCTAAACAACAAGAAACAAAATTGGATTGTGAGACTATGAACAAGAAATATTTTGATGCAAACAAAGAGCTTTGGGATGAGTTTGCAAAGCTGCATTATGAATCAGAAACTGATGATTACAGTGTAAAATCATTTCTAGAAGGACAATCTACGTTAAAATCATATGAATTAGAAGAAATGGGAAATGTGAAAAGCAAATCGTTGTTGCATCTACAATGTCATTTTGGTTTAGACACATTGTCCTGGGCGAGAGAAGGAGCTATTGTTACTGGGATAGATATATCCAGCGAAGGGATAAGACTTGCTAAATTATTAGCAAAACAGGCTAATATTAAGGCTAATTTCGTTGAAACAAACCTCTATGATTTACCTAAGGTTTTATCTGGAGAATTTGATATTGTTTATACTTCAATTGGAGTTCTTTGTTGGTTAAATGATCTAAGGGAATGGGGAAAAATCATTGCTAGTTTTCTAAAACCTGGTGGATTCTTTTACATAGCTGAAATTCATCCATTTTCAATAGTTTTTGATAATGAAACCAAAGATATCAAAGATCTGCAAGTCTTCTATAATTATTTCCATGATCCAGTACCTATGGAATTCACTGCTGATGGATCCTATACTAAAACAGACAAGAAAATTGAACCTAAGAAAGAGTATGAGTGGGCTCATAGTATATCAGATATAGTTAATTCACTAATTGAAGCTGGTTTGAAAATAGAATTTCTTAATGAATTTCCTTTCACTGTTTGGAGACAATTTCCTTTTGCGGAACGTAGTTCTGATGGTTATTGCCGATTAACAAATCAAAAAGCAGAGATTCCTCTCTTATTCACATTGAAAGCTACAAAATAATTTTTCTGGGGTTAAATTCATCCCCAAAAACTTTTTATTTAGCTAAATTATTTTCTAAAGTTTGTGGCAAAGTACTGATAGATTAAACTCCTAGCTAATAATATGCGGATATTACAATCGTATCTATATACGAAATGCATAATGTTACTGGATTAAATATCGATAAAGTTAGAGGAGCGCGTATATTGTCGAGTAGGAAAAGTAGAGATGAGTTCAATAAAGAGATAGTTGATACACTGCAGAAAATAGTTCATCCAAAACGATTAAACGGAATTTATGATCGAGTAATTAATTTTCAAAAATCTCAGCAACACCTTGAACATCAAAAGTACGTTTTAGGAGTTATTCAAGAATATATTAAGGAAATTGATGGTTTGCTTCAAGAATAGATTCTGAGAGGATATTTATTTCCATTCGAATCTATACCGTTTTCCATTACTTAAAACACGCACGTCTGTGATTTCAAGTTTTATTAAACCGAAATTTGGATCTGCCGGTTCAGTAAAATAATCCTTAAAGAAAGATATTGCTTTTGAGAGTTTTTCTTTGATTTTCATGTCCTCAACAACATATGCTTTTCCTGTTACTCTTATCATTCCTTTCAGTTTTTCTCCATCATTAAACGAAAATTCAAAGTTTGCATTTTCTTTTACTTGATCCATTTTTTCTTCATAGGATCTACTGGTTAGCCAAAATTCATTATCACAAATGATAAGAGCCATTGGTCTAACTCTTGGTTGATTCCCTTCCATTGAAGAAAAGAATACTAATGGCAGTTTTAAAAGGTGCTTTTTTACATCCTCTAATTGAAATTCTTGTTCAGTCATTTTTATCCCACAAGCCAATTACTTTGTGTTTGATAGGATTAAAATTAATAAGAATATACAAAAATCTAGATTAAATGTTTGATTTATTACATTGATTTATTTCCTAAAGTAATTAATTCTTTTTTTCTAAGTTTTTAATTAAGAATTTCTTTAACTCATATTAGTCTAAATGTACTTGTTGTTCACTTTCAACAAAATAGGTAACACTAAGAAATCCCATTTCAGCTAGTAAATTAGTATCATATCGAACATCCACTCCAAACTTCGTAGAAGATCTACATTATGAGATTTACCCAGCGGAATGGAATGGAGAAGGACCCCCTCGTCCTTCTCTTACTTGCCTGTTTTGCTTGGAATTGTATCGATTGGTTTTGTTTGGACACTTTTTGCTTTTGCCTTTTTGGTCTGTCTTCTGGGTTTCATGTACTGGTTAACAGTTTTCAAATAAGCTCTATAATGAGGAGATAATCTGAGCAATTGATAACGAATTGCTGGTCTGAATATTTTTATGAAGATTTTAGCAAATGAGTATCTTTTCATTGTTTCTTGGACATAATCTTCATACGAGTATCTTTGATACTTGAGAATTCTTTGGCTTTCAGTTGTGTCCATATAACCACAGTGAAATGGTTCTTCACTAAATGCTTCTTCTGGTAAACGACCAACACCCATTGCTTCTAACAATCGACCCATATACTCTGAATAAGGGACACGACAGCTTTCTCCACCTGCAATATGCAAGATTTTACCCCAAACTTCGGTGCTCTCTGAAGCATTTGCCATAGCTAATCCTGTGTCTTTTGTATGACACATTTCAATAGGGGTATCCAACGGGACCTCATACATAAGCGGATCTATTCCTTGATCCATTGGCGGAATTGCTGCAAATCTAAAAATAGTCCAATTTAATCCTGATTCCTTTACCATTTTCTCACATCTAACCTTCATCCTTGCATATTCATCATGAGGGCTAGGATTTAATTCATCAGTGACTTGTATTATATAGTCACATCCTTTGTGTCTCACATCACCATATGTTGCGACTGAAGAACTAAAAATCAGTTTTGCTTTTCTAGGCATTTTCTTTATTGCATTAATGATGTTCCTTGTTCCACCAACATTCACGGGTTCAGCCAATTCTGGTCTTTCATTAGCAAGTGGAGGAATTATTGCTGCTAAATGAATCACAACATCTATTCCTTCTACTGCATCAACAACTTGTAAAGGATTTCTCAAATCTCCCCAGATAATTTCTAACTTGTTACTAAACTTCTTGAACTTCTTTGCAGTGCGTTTATTCTTTCTAGTTGGAATATCAAAACATCTTATATTATGATCTCTTTTTACTAGTTCAGCTAATGTACTTGAACCAACATTACCAAACGCGCCTGTGAGTAGTATTTTCACTTTTCATTTTTCTCCAATGCTTTAATGATTCATTTTGAATCTAAGCACTATCTCACGTGGTTCCTGTTTCTTCCGCAATGATCGGCGCATGCAAACCAGGTCAGGCCATTTCTGACAGATGTTTTACGCTACCAGTATTGCTTGCCATTATAGAAAGGATCGGTACTAAATCCGATATTATTATTTTTTAGCGGAATTCAATCGTTGGTAATGAGTAATTTATAGAGGTTACTCGCGGAGGGTAAGTCCTGCCAAGTAAGACCTCTAACTAAATACTCTCTTGGTGATATTTAAAGCTTTACAAACATGTAATAATTCTGTCGACAACGATTAGAAGGGTAATTTCTTATCGAAAGAACATATTTATTGCTAAGAATACTGCAGTTAATTGGGTATTGTTATGAAAATAACTGAAGTAGGTAAAAGAGGAGTTGTTTTTACGTTTGATGACCTCTCGACAGAAGATATGGAAGCACCAACAAATGTCTTTGTGATTATTGGTGAAAAACATATTTTCATCTGTGATACTTTTCTCGGACCAGGATCAATGGTTGGAGTCAAGGAGTATCTAAAGAAATATTCTGATAAAACTATCATTATTTTTAACTCCCACTACGATTGGGATCATAATTGGGGCAACTGTGCTTTTCCAGATGCAAGGATTTATGCTCATCATTTAACTCGAGACAAGATACTAGAGGAAGGAGAAAAGGGTCTTGAAACTTACAAGAAATTTCAAAGAGGAGAGATTACAATTACTCCTCCAAATACAGTCTTCTATAATGCAATGTCTTTCATTGATGAAAAGGTGGACATTTTTCATTCTCCAGGACATACCGAGGATTCTAGTTCTTGCTTCGATTTAGAAAGCAATGTTTTGTTCGTAGGAGATAATGTTGAAGACCCTATTCCATACATTCGTTCTGATCTTGAGGGTGTTGCTGAATATGTTGAAACGTTGGAATTATATTACATGCTTGAATTTGATAAACTCATACCGGGTCATGGTCCAATAGCAGATAAGAAGCTGTTAAAGCAGAATCTCGATTATCTCAAGCATTTTCCGGAATTAGAGAAACCAATTGATGTGAAGAAATTAGGCAAATCATACTATCACATTCATTTGCATAATTTATCGACTTTAGCAGAAGAATTGAGCAAGAAAGAACAATATGAAGATGCTATAGAATATTACCAACAAGTTGTCGAACTTGGCAAGAAGTTTGAATTAATAAATGCCGATAGCATTAAAAGTGTCAAAGGAAAAATTGAAGAAATAAAGAAGGCTATGTCTTAGTCTTCTTTAGTAAATCTGCTATCGGATTTTGTTTTTTCATATTCTCTTTTTTCATACCAACCACTTTTGGCATTTCGAAAACAATCGAATTCCTGGAAATATGGTTTTATATCGAGTAATGGAGTTTCATCTAGCATATCAACTCCTTTCACTTCTAATTTTACTTCATTCTTAAATGAAACAATATCTAGTAATTCTACAACTGATATACCAATAGAATTCGGTCTATTTGGTGCGCGAACAGCGAATAAGCCCATTATCTCTTCGCTTAGAAATGGTTTTACGAGTAATTCGAAATCTTTGCTTTTGTGGAAATGATAAATTAGAATTATATGAGAGAAATCCACAATTCCTTTGAGACCATTCATATATTTAAGCGGTAATACTACGGATCCTTCAGCTTCAGAGAATTTAGATTGAATAGGCATTCCTTCAACCGTCTTGAAAGGTGTCCGAATAACGCCAATTGGTTTGTAAACAATATCTTTCATTTTTATCCCTACAAATTCTACTATTACTACATAGAATACCCAGTATTTGGATATTTTTAATATTCATGTATGATATATATAATAATTAGCAAGAATAACTTATCTGTGATTGCAAATGAAGAGAGAAATACTGGTAATTTCATTGGCAAGTATCCTAATTTTATCTTTGACAATAACTCTTCAAAGCCTTGTTATTTTTGAGCTTAGTAAAAAAAGTGGACTAGTGTTTGCTGATGAAGATGTAATCATAACAGTAAACGAAACTATTGCTAGTTTCTATGCAAGATATGCTGTGATGAATTATGATGAAGTAACAAATTATTGGATTGCATTACCTTTTGCATTGAAACCTTGGAATATAAATCTAACAATTAATAATATCTCTTCTGATTATTACTGGACGGTTTCTCATGTGGATTCTGAACCTTTACCATTCGATGCTATAAGATTTAAAGTACAGATTGAGAAAAACCAGAAATTGGATATAGAAGTCAATTATTTCAGGAATTTTGAAATTATTGAAGAAAATAGTACAGAATATGGCTTGTTCAAGTATATTGTGGGATCAACAAAGAGTTGGAGCCAACCACTGGATTTTGCTCATTTTGAATTCTGGCAAGAGAAAGATTCTATCAAAACTCTTCTTGAAACTAGGAATTTTTACACTTGGATGCCTGAAGAGACTTTTCTTTACTTCTATTTTACCGTTTAAGAGGACAAGAATTATTTAAAGGGAAAATTACATCATTCTGTTATGAACCAACAAAGGTTTCCATATGGCAAATCTGCTTTGATTAGTATTGGCTATATGACTAATAACCTGACTTGGTCAGTTTACAATGCATTTGTTCCGCTTTTTCTAATAAATAATTTTTGTGTTCTATTAGGAGAAGATGCCAGGGTAATAAACACATTAGTCGGATTAGTAATGATTTTAGATAATATTGCTGCTGTTCTCATTCAACCATATATTGGGGCTAGATCAGATAGAACATGGGTTAAGAATCTAGGTCGACGAATGCCATTTGTTATAATTGGAATACCTTTAGCTGCATTTTTCTTTGGTTTTATTGGTTCATTTTGGTCAATGCTTTGGGTTCTACTGATTGCAGTAACTGGATTTAACATAAGCATGGCTTTTTACAAATCCCCAGTAATGAGTTTAATGCCGGACACACTTCCTCGGGAATATCGCAGTCAAGGTTCAGGTGTTCTGAATGTTGTTGGAAGTATTGGAAGTATATCAGGACTAGTTATAGTTTCAACTCTAATAAAAGCAGGGAGAACTTCTCTTGCATTTTGGTTATTATCCATTTTAATGATAGTTTGTTTGGCAATTCTTTATTTCACCATTAAAGAGAAAAAAGATGTTGAAATTGAGGAACGAGAAGAAAGACTGGGTATTTTTACATCATTTAAAACATTATTTAAGGAGAAAAATAAAGGACTTATTCTTTTGCTTTTCTCAATGTTCTTTCATACGGCAGGATACAACGTTGTAGAGACATTTATTTCGCCTTATATTCAATATGTTCTGCATCCAGAGAGCTATACTGAGGTAGGAAAGGTCTGTGACATAGTTGTAGAAGGTGCTACGGGAGGGTACATACTCGCAGCGTTTGTTGCTTTTTCTGTTCTTATGGCTTTACCTGCAGGTTTAGTAGGGAGAAGAATAGGAGCTTTGAATGCCTGTTTATTAGGACTTTTGGGTTTCATTATTGCGGTCATTCCAATTACGATTATTAGTGTAACAAGTTTAGATGCCTTAAGAGACATTCTAACTTTTAGTACATCATCAACATCCCAATTTGGACCAGTAACACTAGTTTACATCGGATTAGTCATTTTGCTAGCTTTTAGTTGGTTAACGCTTTCCATTAATTCAATTGTTGTTGTTTGGAATTTCGCTCCAAGGAATAGAACCGCAACATATACAAGTTATTACTACGCTTTTCATCATCTTGCTGCAATAATCAGTCCTTTCCTAGCCGGTGGGATTTTTGATTTATTTCAGGTATATTTCAAAAGAAAAGGTTGGAACGTTCCAGGTATTCGAGTACTTTTTATTTATGTCTCATTTTGTTTTGTTATTGCATTAATTCTCTTATCCATAGTAAAGGTTCTTCGAACTAGAGAACTACGTAAGATTAAAGACACTGATGAATATGTTCTGAGAAGATTCGAAGAGAAAGAATATCCATTGCTATTCTTACCCATGCTTCTATTTGGCGTAGGTCTTCGACAAGAAAAAGCTTTGATTGATTTAAGGAAAGAGCAAAATCGAGAACGTCGAGAACTAAAACGTGAAATAAGAAAGCTAAGGAGAATGCGCAGAAAACTAAAATCAGATGTTATATTGGGTGATTATCAGGATCTAGATGAGGAACATCGATTAGCTATTATTGAGCGTTTAGAATCAGAAAAAGAACTAAGAAGAGATCATCGAGAAAAGAGAAAGGAATTGAGAGATGAAATAATTAAAGAGAAAATCAAGAAAAAGTTAGAAGATGAAAGTGATCAATCAGAGTCTAAGAAATCGAAAAAAGATGATAAATAAGAAATTTAGTTATTTACGTCCTATACAGAATAAAATAGATGCCGGAGCAGATCCATATTTCATTATATTTTGTTTAATAATCTCTTTTCTTTCTACTAACCTATCATACTCAGAAGATTCCTTTACTTGAGCAATGTTTTCTTCAAGTTCATTTATTGCAAAATTAATTAGATTTTCATTTAATGGATCTTCACATTGTTGATTATCTGAACAGAAGAGGCATTTAACGTATCGTGATGATTCATATACTTGGAATTCTCTTAAATTTAATTCCTCAATTATTCCCATAATTGTTTTTTTGGTGTACGTTTTTTGGTTATAAATACCCAACATATTATCAATTTCAGCTCCTAATGTATGTGAGGTAATGTCGGTTTTTTGAGCTTCAGTTTGATTTCCATCACAAAACATTTCTTGAATAATGAGGTAACCACCTGGTTTCAAAACTCGTTTAATTTCTGCTAAAACCTCTTTCATGTTTTCTAAATGATGAAGAGAATTTGCTAAGCTAACAAAATCGAATTTATTATTATCAAACCTTAATTTTTCAGCATTCATTAGATGAATCTTAACAGATTTTCCAGCAAGATTTTTCTTAGCTTTTTCCATTTCTTTTTTGTCTGAATCAATTCCAGTAAAAGACTCATAATCCTTAAGTGTATCAATTAACATTGCAATGAAATCGCCATCACCAGAAGCAACATCTAAAACTTTACCACCTGAAATGGTTTTCATTATTTTAGCAATTTCAACTGCTCCAGATTTTAATAGATTTGGAGGAATTACTACCATCTTGAAACCTCATAGATCATTACCAAGATACAGAAATAAAAAACTAGATACAAATCTGGAAGATAAATTTTGAAATTCAGTTATTTTATAAGATTATTGTCAAGATTTGGAAGATAATACTAAAAGAGAAAAGAATCAGAAATAATTATTGTCTTTAATAACTAGTTGCAAGAAGTATCATTGATGATATTTTAATATTTGAGTTTTATTGGGCGCTGAAATAGAGATGTCTGATGCAGAATAGACAATTGAAATTGAGAATTTAGTTAAGAAATACGATGACTTTTTATAGGATATTGTCAGATACTTTTTCACTTACAAAATAACTCTTGTGAGTAGTTTTGAGTGTTGACCTAGAACTCGGTTTTTGAGTTTCAAGTATAAAAAATGAATTTGAGTTTAAGCAACCAGCATATGGTTGTGAGATAATATGGTGATTGAAGTGAATAAACGAAAAATCAATCTAAAATTTGAAGTAAAAAAGGTGCTTGAAAGGTCGGGAATGGAAATTCCATCAAGAATGAACTTAAAATAAGAAAATAAAACGGAGTTACTAAAATGAATAAAGGAAAAGATTCAATCAAAAAAAATATTCGCAGAGAGATTGAAAAAGCGCAAATAGAAAGTGCTCTAATCAATTATAGATTTAACATTAATAGGTAAATACAGCTTTAAACAGCTCAAAACATTGTTTTGATTAATGAAAAATTGATCATCAATCACCGCTGCAAATGTTCCAAACGAGTAAGAATGCTGATGGTAAAATATAATCATCAGAGATCAAGATATGGTGCCTGCTCTGCAGGTATCAAAACTTGATAATAAAAAAAAAAGAGGGTTAATGGATTGCCCATTAACGATAGATTTCTACTTCTCTCATCGGAAATCCTTCTGTTTCTAGTTTTGCAATTCTAGACAATTCAGATATGATACTGAGCGCATTTATGCCGATAATGACATAGACAATTATTTGCAATACGAGGAAGGTAGTACTTTGATCCCACCAATACCAATCAACATTAGTAACTAACCAATTGATTTTACTTAAAACCTCTTGGTGGATTCCATCATATTCAAAGACTGTTCTTATTAGTGAAAGCCATAATGGAATGTATACTGCTTTTGGAAAGATACTGAGAAACATTAATCCTTGTTGTAATCGTAAGAGTCTACCAACTAATGCTTGTAGAAATCTGATTATTCCGATCACTAAAGATATACCACCAAGAATTACTAACCAATATCTTAATGGCGATGTGCCCATGAAATCAAACAATGGTAGAAATGGCATTACTACAAGTGCAGTTCCAAATACCATGCCGGTAATTCCTTCAGACAAGTAGTTTCGTCCTAGATCGCGTTTGTATTTAACAACTCTTTCTGGTCCTGGAGTTATCTTTTCTCTGATTACTCTTGGTTCTTTGACTATGATAGTTTCTTTGACAATCTTTGGAGCGGCAATTGTTACTGTTGTTTCAGTTGGAGTTGATTCTTGGAAAGTTTTAGCTGCAGCTTCTGATTTAGCATC
Source organism: Candidatus Heimdallarchaeota archaeon (assembly GCA_030629105.1). Taxonomy (GTDB): domain Archaea; phylum Asgardarchaeota; class Heimdallarchaeia; order JABLTI01; family JABLTI01; genus JABLTI01. The sequence continues at coordinate 15,532 of DAOVPS010000006.1, read as the reverse complement.
AGTAGCTTCGGTTGTTTCCTTTGGTCTTGTTTCAAAAAACCTTCGAATTGTTGATGGTAGTCTTGATGTAAACCGGCTGAAATCTTCTGGTAGATAGCCTTCCTTTGATAAATATACAAATTGAATTGTAATAAGAACCAAAGTAATTGCTATACTAATGAAAATTCCTTGGAAGAAGTCTCCAAAAACCTCGCGAGCAGTAGTAGTACCGATAAAGCTGAATAACAACCCTATAAAATTAAAACCAACTAAAACTGCACCAACAATGATTAGGATCTTAGTATAAATCGGGAATAATTCTTCAGTGATAAAGTACTTTGGTTTTCCACGCCGTTTGTATTCACCTGCGATTTTGCTAGGTGAACCCATCTGATCAATTACTAATTCGATTTGTTCTTCAGAAGGTTCTCCGCCTTCGGCTAATTCAGTCGCACGATCCCAAATATGAGTTTCTAATTCCTCTAAAATGTCTTTGATATTATCTTTTTCGTCTTTTAACCAAAACGGTAATTTCCTTTCAACGTCATAAAGAAAAGTCTTAATCAATTCTTGTCGTTCATCAGAATCATTACTGTAATTGTTTTTTTCGTTACTCATTTTTACTCACCTTGTGTCTTTAATTCTTCAATGTATAACCCGCATACTTCACAGAATTTTGCAAAATCATCAAGCTTAATCTTGTTTGCACAATTTGGACAATACATGAACCTGTCTTCAGGTAGCTTGATCTGATAATCCATAAGCGGGGACATTGCTTCTAATAGTTTAGCGAAAAAGCCAGACATATGATTTAGCAATTTTATCCCTTCTTCTGTGAGAATATAGTATTTTCTTGGGCGACCACCGAGCTCTTTTTTCTCTGAGGATAGCACTCCATCTTTCTCCATTTTTCTTAATAATGGATACAATGTTCCTTCTTCAATTATCATTACTTTCTTTGTTTCTTCTTCTAGTTCCTTTAAAAGCTGGTATCCATAGATTCCATCTCTTGGATAACGTTTGATAATTTGCAACACTGCTACTGTTGAAATCCCACGTAGAAGCTCTGATTCAAAGCTTTCCACATAGGTTCTGAAGTGATCAGTTCCGATGAGTGCTTCCGGATGAAATGTTTTTACTTTTTTTAACACTCGATTCACCTTTTTTTGTGTTCTTTTTGTAGTATTCTCGGAACACTATCCGAGCAATACTATAATACGTATAGTATAACCCGTATATAAAGATAGCTTTTAGCATGAAAAATGCAAGCTGGAAAAGTTTTAATGAAAAATTAGACAAGAAATAGTATGCGCTTTCTGGCTATTGCGGACACACACCTAGGATACGAGACTGGGAAAACACCACAGGCAAGGAAATTCGTATATGAACGAATGTTTAGAGTGTTTGAAGAGATAAAACAAATAGCAAAAAGAGAGAAGGTTGATTACATTCTTCATGGAGGAGACATCTTTAATCGAAGCAAACCCCGGAAAAAAGTAGTTACTAGAGCATACAAACTCATTGAGGACATTCTTTCGGAGGATATTGGATTTATTATTGCTCCAGGGAATCATGAGAGATCCATCTTACCAGACACGCTCCTAAGATTTCATCCAAAGAGTCATTTCTTTTCTGATTTCGCAGCCATAGATTTAGGAGAATGTTTACTCATAGGTTTTCCATATTCAAACAATATTTCAAAGCTAATAGATGAGAAACTCTCACTAGTCTTAAAGAAACATAAAGATAAACCTTGTATAATTCTGTGTCATCAATTATTTGATGGAGCAGAATTTGGTCCACAAAAATTTAGGTTTAATATTAATCATGGAGCAATAGATCCTTTACTATTTCCAGAGAGTATAAAATTAATTATTTCTGGCCACATTCATCGTGCTCAATCTCTAATGAAAGGTTTTGTTGTTTATCCAGGATCTACTGAGCGAACAAGTTTTATTGAAATTATTGAACCTAAAGGTTATTTGTTAATTGATTTAGATGAAAATGAAATGCACGTCAGATTTAAAGAATTAACATCTATTCCAATGAATGTTATTGAGGAGAACCTTACAAAAGGTGAGCTTAATCTCAATGACTTGAAGCAGAAAATAGAAAGTGGGATGGTTAGATCACTGATCCGACTAACAGGTCGTACACTAACTACTGATGAAGTTGAGTCTCTTCACAACTTCTTTCCATATAAGGAGTATCCCTTATTGACGATAAATCCCAGATTCCCAAACCAAATTTTAAAACCGCTTTATGAAGAGAACCTATTACCTTTTAGCGTTCCAGAAATCAAGAAGAACTTCAAGAAATGAATTACTTAATGGTCAGTTCTACCCATTTTTCTTTTAGTATGAGACCACTCTAATGAATATTATAGATTAATCTAGGTATACTGATTATAGGAATAATTCAGATTTAACTAAGATTAATAAAAGCAATTAGACATATTGATTAGAATTAAGAATAAAATTTGAAACAGATTGATGTGAAAGGAATGAGTAGTTTTACAGAAACAATTAAACAACTCGAGCCTGAGAAAATCATAAACAAAGCTCTTAAACTCGGTGCTTCGTATGCTGATGTTCGATATCATCTAAATATCAACGAACAAATCAGAGTTGAAAACAAATCTCTAGAAGATTACAAATCACAAAACTTCGGAGGTTTGGGTTTACGCGTAGTACAAAAAGGGGCAGTTGGTTATGCTTCAACTAGTGATTTATCTAAAAATAACATAGATAGAACTATCCAAGAAGCATTAAAACTAGCTAAATCCTTTAAGAGTAACAAAGGTAATTTTGCAGATACAAAAACTCTCAAACTTGATAAGAAGATTTCAATGAAAATTAATCATGCGGATATTTCTCCTGAGGAGAAAGTTAAATTACTAATTGAAACTAATAAAGCAGCTTTCATTAAAGATGAAATAAAGAATGTTATAACCGTGATGGGTTCCTCTATAGATAACAGATACTTTTTATCATCTGATGGAACACAAACAACCGTTGAAGTACCTTTAATCGGTATTGTTGAGATTTCTGTTGCAGCTTCAAATGGTAAAATGGATTCAATGTTTCATGGGCATGGCGCTTGCAGTGGTTTTGAATTTGTGAAGAAAAGAGATTGGAATGATTTCTCAGTTGATTTATCTGAACTAGCTTTGCGATCTGTGCAAGCAAAAGCTCCTCCACCAGGAACTTATCCTGTGGTTGTTGATCCAAGACTCGTAGGAATTTTGGTTCATGAAGCTTTTGGGCACGCTGCAGAAGCAGATTTAGTTTTCACTGGAACTTCTACACTTAAGGACCGCTTAGGTGAACAATTAGCGAGTGAACAAGTAACGGTCATTGATGAAGGAGTAATTGACGGGGGCTTCTACATGCCTATCGATGATGAAGGCACTCCAAAAGGAAAGACTGTTATTTTAGATAAGGGTGTGCTAAAAGGCTATATGCATGATAGAAATTCAGCCCAAGTATTATCAGTTTCTCCCACTGGTAATGGAAGAGCACAAGACTTTGAAAACCAAACACAAGTCAGAATGACTAACACATACATAGATGATGGAAAATTCGAATTCGATGAATTACTCGAAGGAATAAAAGAAGGCATCTATATCAAAAATAAAGGATCAGGTGGAGGTCAAGTAGAAGTTGGCGCTGGTACATTTACATTTAACGGAGGAGAAAGCATCATGATACGAAATGGTGAATTAGCAGAACCTGTTAGAGGTGTTGTTATCAGTGGAGCCATTCTTGATACTTTGAAGACAGTTGATGCCGTTGGTAATGATCTATCAATTTCAACTAGCTTTTTTGGTGGTTGTGGCAAGGGAGGACAAACTGCGAAATGTGGTTTTGGTGGTCCTCACATCAGAGTACAAAAAATGACAGTTGGAGGAAGATGAAAAATGGATTTTGGCGAACAAGCAGTTAAGAAAGCACTAAAAATTGGTGCTAATGAAGCAGAAGTCTATATTCTTAAAAAGAATATAACAAAAGTCGATTTTTCTTCTGAAATTGAAATGTTCAAGAATACTGATACAATAGGTATCGGTGTAAGAGTTGCTGTTGGAAAGAAATTAGGTCTTCATGCAACATCTATTCTTACTGAAGATGAAGTTCTTGGTGCAGTCCAAAAAGCTGTAAATATTGCAAAAGCTACACCCGAAGATCCAAATTGGAATGGCTTCAATAAGAACTACGGTGAAACACCTGTTACTAAAAATTATGACAAGACTCTTGAGAGTCTAGAATATGAAGCTATCACAGATAAAATAATTGGTGGCATCAATAGGGCAACTGAAAAAGATAGAAAAGTAAAGGTTACTCGAGGAACTTTATACTTGAATCGTGGTGAAATATCAATTACAAACAACTACAATGATACTCTCACTTACAAAGGATCATCAATTTCTTCGTACATGATGACAAAAGCTATTGAAGGTGGCGAAAGCACTGGAGCTGAAGGTCAAGATGTACGATTCTGGAAAGATTTAGATTATAACAAAATCGCAGACTACGCAGCAGAACAAGCTCTAAAGCACCTAAAAGCAAAACCAATTAAAAGTACTAAATTGCCAGTAATTATGAAAAACAAATTCGCTTGTTTCATGTTTGGAATGATGATTGGAAGCAATGTAAATGCTGAGAACATCCAGAAAGGTCGTTCAACCTTTGCCCCTAAATTAAACACACAAATTGCAGATGAAAGGATAACAATTACTGACGATGGAACTATGCCTGGTGGATACAGAACCCGACCATTTGATAGCGAAGGTCATCCTACCCAGAAAACAAGTCTAATTGAGAAAGGAGTCCTCAAGAATTTTCTTTTTGATAATTATAGAGCAATGAAAGCAGATACAAAATCAACAGGGAATGCTCGTAGAGATTACTTCCAGATTCCCGCTCCTTCTTTGAATAACTTCATAATAAAACCAGGAACATCAAGTTTAGAAGATATGATCAAAGATACAAAGAAAGGCTTCTTCATTGACAGAACTATTGGCGAATGGCTTTCCAGACCAACAAGTGGCGAAATGAATGCAACTGTAACACACGGATTCCTAATCGAAAACGGCGAACTTACTCAACCAGTAAACAATGTAATTGTTGCTGGTAACTTCTTCGAAATTCTCAAAGATAAAATTGATACCATTGGTAGCGATGTTGCAAACAATGATCATATGTATAGTCCAGCAATAAAAATATCAGAAATGACCATCGCTGGAAAATAGTTGATCATCTTAGTCCCATTTGGGACTTTTTTCTTTATTTTTTCAATAAATACAAGTCTTACAAAAAAATAAAAACCATGATGTTTTATCTGGTTCTTGGTGTTTAGAATGTCAACAAAACATGAACCATCTACTACTGATCTCATTACATTAGGTTTTAGTTCTAATGCTAAAATTTCACCGACCGGTGATAAGGTCGCGTTTACATCAATGAAACCTGATTGGAATAAGAATCGGTATGATAGATTATGCTTTATTTATGACAAAAAAGAGGACAAAACCTACCAATTAACAAGATCTGGTTCTGTAAGCCAAATCGAATGGATCAATAATGATTCGATAGCAATTTTAAAGCAGCAAGCAAATGAGAAAGAAAGCGGGAATCAAATTTATATTTTTGATAATTTAATTGGCGAACCGTGGAAAGTTACCGGTCACAAAAACGGCATACAAAATTTCAAATTATTCGCTCAAGGATTGCTTTACTTAGCAAAAAATCCAGATAAACAAGAGAAAAAAGATCGCAAGAATAAATTCGGATCCTATGTTTATTTTGAACATGAAAAAAGTGCAAGTGCATTGTATTTTGTTGACTTAGAAAAAATGTATGAATACCAAAAGGAAAAGAAAAATAAAACAGAGGACGAAACAAAAGATCTTGTAAAACCAATTGTTGAAGTAAGTAAATTATTAGAAGAACCACTTTCTATAGTGAATTACATCCCTTCAAAGCAAAATGATGCCATTTTTTTGAATTGTAGGCTTCGTGATGATTTGATCTATATTTCTGAGACAAGTAATTATTGTATAAAGATCGACCCAAAGAAAGCAATTGATAGCTATCTTTCCAAAAAGAAGGAGAAGAAAGACAAGAACAAAAAAGACAAAGAGGAAGATAAGAAAGAAGAGGAAGATTTCTCTTATCTTGGTGAGATCCAAAAGTATGCTTTTCCAAAAGAAACCTATGTGATAGATAGCTCGCCAAATGAAGCTAAATTGCTTATTAGTAGGAATGAAAGAGATAATATGTTCTATACTCAGGGAGATTACTGGATACTTGATTTAACAAAATGGGCGGATTTAGTAGAATCCGAAGAAATAGTTGATAAATTTGTAAAAATTACAGGCGAGCTAGATCGCATTCCATTTGGTGGTAAATGGGTGAGTGATGCCATCGTTTTTGCTTACGCAGATGGTACAAAAGCAAAAATCGCAAAGACTACAGAAACAGGAAAAATCACTATATTGGATTTAGAGGGATATATCCATAGGATGTACAGCGGATTCGATATCTCTCAAAGTGGTTATTTGTGTTTCTTAGGGAATACGGCTAAGAAAATAACTGAAGTATTTGTCGCAGGAAAATCAATAAAGTCAACAAATTTAGAGATCAAACAAATAACAAATCACAATGATGAAGTAAAAACATGGGACTTTGGAACTATAGAGACAATCAGATGGAAAAGCAAAGACGGAACAGAAATTGAGGGAGTACTCAGAAAACCATCGAATTTTGATCCTAAAAAGAAATATCCACTTGCTTTTATTATTCATGGTGGACCACAATCATTTGATTCAGAAAGTCTTCTAGAGTATGGTGAAGTTCTATACTATCCATCCGTACAATTTGCTAACAAAGGGATTCTTACCTTGAAAGTAAATTATAGGGGTTCAATTGGAAAAGGACAATCTTTTCTTGAATTGAATAAAGATAATCTTGGCGTCGGAGATCTTTGGGACATTGAAAGTGCTATTGATTATTTAGATAAAAAAGGCATAATTGATTCTGGTAAAATTGGATGTATGGGCTGGAGTCAAGGAGGATATATCTCAGCTTTTGTTGGGATTCATTCAAAACGTTTTACAGCGGTGTCTGTAGGTGCCGGTATTGCTGATTGGTATACTTATCACATTTGCAATGACATTCCTCAGTTCACTACTCACTATTTATCTGGTTCTCCGTTCCGTGATAGAGAGCTTTATGAGAAGACAGCTCCAATTAGCAAAATCAAAGAAGCCCAAACACCAATGCTCATTCAACATGGTGAAGTCGATCTTAGGGTTCCTGTTGCAAATGCAAAAGAGCTTTATCGAGGATTAAAGGAAATGAATGTTCATGTTGAATTATTCATTTATCCTGGAATGGGCCATCCAATTACTAAACCTCGAGAGAATCGAGCAATAATGCATCAAAATTTGAATTGGTTTAGCCATTATCTTCTTGGTGAAGAGTTAGATTTGTTGGATGAAAAATCAGAGAAGGAAGAAGAAAACTAATTTCTTCTTTTCATTTCTTAAAAACTAAACAACCAATTCAGACCATCATTAAAGCATATTTACAAATTTAATTGGAGTAATTTAAAAGTCAAAAAAAATCCGACTAAAACTTTTTGAACACAATTTCGTTAATAAATAAGGCGATAGTCAATGGAAATTAAAGTTTCTCTACTACCAAAAGAAAAAAGAAGTTCCGTACCAACGGATGAAAACCAATTAGGTTTTGGCAAGATTTTTACAGACCATATGTATACGACTTTCTTTAAGGATGGTATTTGGTGTGAATCTTGTATTGAACCATTTGGCCCTTTTGTGTTATCACCTGCAGCACTTGTGTTGCATTACGGTCAAGAGATTTTTGAAGGCATGAAAGCATTCCGACAAGCAAATAAAAAAGATGTTTCTCTTTTTCGTCCAGATAAAAATGCTGAACGAATGACAGAGTCAGCAATACGTATGTCTATGGAGCCCTTACCAGAAGATCAATTTCTTGATGCACTTCAAAAACTAATTGAAATTGAAAGAAAATGGGTGCCACACAATCCCGGAACGTCACTATACATTAGACCTACAATGATTGCTACTGAATCACTTTTAGGACATCGCAAATCAAAGGAATATTTATTTTATATTATTTTGAGTCCGGTAGGACCATATTTCAAAGAAGGATTCAAACCAATAAGAATCTATGTTGAACCTAAATATGTTCGAGCGGTAAAGGGTGGTGTAGGTGAAGCAAAAACAGGAGGGAATTATGCAGCTACTCTTCTTGCTATGGATAAGGCGTTTGAGCTTGGTTGCAGTCAAGTAATGTGGTTGGATGCTTCAGAACACAAATATGTCGAAGAAGTTGGAACAATGAACCAATTTTTTGTTCTTGATGACGTTTTATATACTGCACCAATTAACGGTACAATCCTGAAAGGAGTAACTCGAGAGAGTGTTATTACTTTGGCGAAAGATAAGGGATACAAAGTAAAAGAGGAATTCCTCTCAATAGACACTGTTATTGAATCTATTAAAAGTGGGAATCTCACTGAAGCTTTTGGAGCTGGTACTGCAGCATCAATTGCTCCAGTAGGTGAACTCCATTACAAGGATAAGAAGTATACAATAAACAATTACGAAGTTGGATCAATTTCTAAAGATCTTTTTGAAACATTAACAGGCATACAATATGGTCGAATAGAAGATCCTTACGGGTGGAATGTGGAAATAAAGTAGACAAAAATACGCTGATTACTGTATTTTCAAAAAGTATAATAATTATTATATTCTACCCCCCTCTTTCATTTTATAGGAAAAGGTGGGAAAGGAAAATGTATGTTGGTACCTTAATATCAAAACGTAAAAATACCAGAAAAAAACAAATTGCTGTTTATCTCATGCTTTTATTCATAATAATCCCTGTCTTAAATTTTAAACAAGAATTCAAAGCTAACTCAATCCCGAATCCATCAGATGATAATCGCTTTGGAATAGAACAAGCTAATGATATGATGAATTTTTCGTTAATTAATAATGATTTGAATATTTTCTACAAAGATATAATCATTAAAGATGATTTAGCGATTGTAAATAATAAATTCACGATTATTATATTTAATATTACAAATCAAGAGGAACCGAAAATTCTGAGTGAATCAAAAAGATGCATTAATGAAATCATGAAAATGCAAGTAGAAGATGACATAGTATTTATTGGATATGATTTTATCCCTCAAGGTTCATCTATGGCTAAAATACAAGCATTCAATATTTCAGATCCAACTACGATTGAACCAATTGGTTGTTTTCTTTATTATAGATTCATTGATTTCGTAATAGAAGGCAATCATGGTTATGTTTCAACACTTAACAACAAGATGTTGATTATTAGTGTTCAAGATCCAACAAATATGTATATTGTCGGCGAATTAGGTGGATTCACTAGCGGTATATATAGATTAGTAGTATCTGGAAACAATACAATATTGTATAACAATGAGTACCTTGCATACGTTTTATTTATAGATACTTCAGACAAAGAAAACCCGACTTTGGCATATTTTTCTACTGACTACCATTCAATCATTGATGCAAGTATTGTTAATGATGTATTATTTCTCTTGAGTACTAATAGTTTAATTGCTATTAGAATTTTAGATATCAGCTCACCATTACTATTAAACTCATATTATGTATCATATACTGAATCACTATATATTAATGAGGACATCGTCTTCATCGATTCATCAACACGAATTACTATTGTGAATGTGAGTGATGTATTTGACTTTGATTTAATTACCTATCATTTTATGAAAGATCTTAATGTATCATATGTGAGTTCTTTAGATTTCCACGGAGACTATATCTACTTCACCTGTGGATTGGGAGGAATTTCGGTCTATAATACTACAGAACAATATAATTTCGAAAAGTTGGTTCAAACAGGTTTTGAAGATGGAGATGAAATATACTATGAAAATGGTCTCTGCTATATTCTGGAACACGAGAGATTAAATGTACTTAATACCAGTGATTTAACCAATCTTACACAAATAGGCTCATATGAATTATCTTCTGCAATAGAAATGGAAATTGAAAGTGATATTGCATTTATTATGACAGCTTCTCGGATTGAGGTTCTTAACGTCTCAGATCCAACAAATATAACAAAAACTAGTGAAATTAATGTTTTTAGTCCTCGTACTCTGAAAGTAAAGAATGGACTTGTTTCTGTCCTTGGTAACGATCTTTTTCTTTATAATGCCACAAATCCGCATGCCATAACTTTACTTGATTATGTATTTGAGATCGATGTCTATGGTAATACAATTGAAATGACAAATGAAACTATAATCGTTTCTAATTTTGGAGAGATAATAAGCTTCTTCGACTATAGTAATCCAAGTGATCTTCAATTAATTGATACACTTTATACTGAAGAGTACTACAATATTGATAAGATATTCTTGTATGGAAACTATCTTTTTGGCGTATCTGATTGGAGAGATGAAATATTAGTGTTAAATCTAACTTCAATAAATAATGTTAACTATTTCACTCTCGGAGAATTCTCTAATGGTTTCAATGACATCTATATTGAAAACGATTTAATGTATCTTACATCATGGTATTCGGTGTTATCAGTCTATAATATCAGTGACATAAAAGATCCCAGTATTCAAAGCGAAATTGATGTTTTATCACAACCAATCATGGATCAAGGATATAGATTAGCGGTTGAAAACAACACAATATTCCTCTTGAATGGAGTAGGAGCTTTACAAATTATTGGTTTAGATTCCGACAATGATTATTTAGCTGACTATCTTGAAGAGGAAGTCTACTTGACCACTACTGGATTACAAGATAGCGATAGCGATTTAATAGTGGATGGATTTGAGGTCTATTACGGTTTGGATCCGCTCAATGCAAGTGATGCTAGTGAAGATTTCGATAATGACAATTTGACAAATCTTGAGGAATTCCAGCATTTCTCCAATCCCACACTAAAAGATAGTGATTCAGATTGCCTATTAGATAATGATGAAATTACTATTTACAATACAAATCTTACAGCTTCGGATACTGACCTTGATTTACTGGTTGACGGATATGAAGTATTAGTATCATTTACAAATCCGTTGCTCAACGATTCAGATTCTGATAGTCTACTAGACGGAGAAGAAGTGCTGTTTCATTCTACTGATCCTACAAACAATGATACGGATGCTGATGGTATGGATGATTATTTCGAAGTCCAGTATCATTTAGATCCCCTTGATCCATCAGATAAATATCTGGATCTTGATTTGGACGGGTTATTAAATATTGAAGAATACTCCTATAACACTAGGCCTGATAGTGCAGATACAGATCGTGATTCTTACACAGATTTCGAAGAAATCGAATTTGGTTCAGATCCTTTAGATCCTCTCGATTTTCCCGATTACTCGAAAACATTTACAACGTCTTTTGCTGGGTTTGAAGGTTTTACAGTTTTAATTACAACAATTTCCGTAATTAGTATAATTATGATTTATAATCGATTTAGAAAGAATATAGGTGAGAGAGTTGACTAAGAAACAAAAACCAATTGTGTATCTGATTTGTCTATTGATTACTTTGCAACTAGTTAGTTTGTCTTTTAATGCAAAGGGATTACAGGATCAAGAGCAAATAAGTTTTTCATCAGAAGCTACAGTAGATGATTCTTTGATAGATGCGGTTAGTTGTTCTGAACTAGCTCAATGGGGCAAAGATTATGGATATGCCTTTGATATCTTCATTCAAGAGTCTCTTTTGAGCACTATTGCTTATCTAGCTGTAGGGTCAGGATTACTAATTTATGATGTATCAAACCCCTCTAATCCGAAATTGATTGGGGAATATAGCGATGGTGATGCAATAACTCGAGTAATTGTTGTTAAGAAATATGCATTCGTTACTGGTGGCGATTTTGGTTTAAAAATCTTGGATATTAGTACAGCAAAGAATCCCAAAAAAGTTATGGATTTTTCCGATGTTGATTATATGTCAGACATTGAAATATCTGGTGACTACCTTTTTGGTTTGCAATGGGGGAGTATGCTGCATATAATTGATGTTAGTGATCCACGAAATCCAAATTTGCTTAATACATTCGAATTATCAGAAGCTTTTGAAGTTGATGATATTAAACTAAGAGATAATTACTTGTATTCAATTAGTTCTGATGGTGTTGAGATTTTCGAGATAAGTAATCCTAATGATCCAACTCATTTTGAAACATGGGAATTTGATGTTAGCATTCATAGCTTTGATTTCTATGGATTAACAGCAATTATTTCATCGTCTTCCGAAGTTTTCTTTTATAGCATGGCTAATCCCTCTAATTTTACTTTAATTTCAAGATATCGAGATATTCGTTGTTCTTCTAGTTTCATTGAAGTGTATGATCATTACGCTTTCAGTTTTGGCGAAGAAGGTTTCATATGTTTTGATGTTGAAAATCCCTTTAGTATTGTCAAAGTTAATGAGTTCATTAAAGAATATGGATATAGTCTCGGTGGATTCAAGCATGATGAATTTGTTTACTTGATTGATAACTTTAGGGGATTTGAAATTATTTACATTGGAGACTTAACCTCCAACCCGTTATTGGCTGGTCGAATTATTACCTTAGGACTTACATTGGATACCTTTGTTCAGGGAGATTTAGCTTATGTTACAAGTTTCTATGGCGGTTTAGAAATACTTGATATTGGTAATCCCACGAATCCTAAATTAATTACTAGATATGTTGACAGATCAAGTTATTATGTATGTTTGTATTTGGAAAACTCGAAGTTGTATTTAGCTAACTATATTACAAATACTATTGAAATTCTTGATGTTTCAGATCCTAGCGTACCGGTTCGAATTAGCTCAACATTTGATGACAGTTTTATGTTGTGGCCTGGATCAAAAATAATGGTAAGAGATAACATTGCATATATTAGTGAATTCTATAGTTTTGCACACATATTTGAGGGAGCTTTGCATATAGTTGACTGTACAAATCCTGCTAATGTAACAAAAATTACTACTTTGACAGGTTTAGATGCTTATTTCTATGATTTCGCTTTAATGGGGAATCATCTCTTTTTAGCTACTTCTCTAGGTTTATTCATATATGAAATAGATAATGATTACAATCTGACATTGGTGTCTGAATACTCTGATTTATCCTCAAATATCGGAGGAGTATTTGTAGAAAATAACCATGCTTTTCTAGCAGCCCGTGATTATGGGCTTATTGTATTAGATGTGAGTGATATAGAAAATCCTGTTCTCGCAAGTAGCTGTGAAACTGGTGGAGGTTCTATTTACGAATATGGTGGATATAATATCTATCTGGAGAATAATATTGTTTACATGTCGGATTACAATGATGGGCTACTTGTATTTGATGGTAGTGACCCCAATAATCCAATTGCCATTGGTAGCTATCAGCGATATGAATATGATCCATATACTTACGGTGGCGGACTCAAGGAGGTTTACTTCTATGAGATATTTGCATATAACGATGTAGTTTATCTTTCCTCAGGCGAAACTGGATTACTTATTGTTCATCATGATGATTTACCAACTCATTGGATAAGCTTACAGAATAAAATAATCATTTCAATTTCTACAACAGTTCCTCTCGTTCTCGGTGGTTTAGCAGTATTTGTTATTTTACGAATTAAAAAGCGAAGGTAATAAATTTAATCTGCCTTTTCTTTTCATTTTCTATATCATTTAAGTTATAAAAGTAGATGTTTTGTATAATTATGGTGATAGAAATGAATGAGAAAAAAACAAGTACGATTGATTTCTCTAAAATTTATAATATGAATAAAATCGTTGACTACCAAGAAGGTTCTGTTGTTAGTAGACAATTACTAAAACAAAAGACAGGTAATGTTACTCTTTTTGCTTTTGCTGAGGGTGAAGGTTTAAGTGAACACACTGCTCCATTCGATGCTCTAGCGTATATCATTGATGGAGAAGCTAAAATTACAATCGATAAAGACGTCTTTCACACAAAAGCTGGTGAAGTATTAGTAATGCCTGCTGATATACCTCATGCGTTATATGCCACTAAGCAATTTAAGATGCTGCTTGTCATGATTAAGACTATTTGAATAAGGGTGCTATAAAAATGGCAAAACTTAAGCTCCCTAAAATTGGCCTAGGAACAATGCTAGGGAACACAAAAAAATCAAAACAAGGTTTTATCAAAGGCTTTGAAATTGGTTTCCGATTCCTAGATACTGCTCAGATGTACTTTAATGAGAGAGTCGTTGGTGAGGCAATTAAAGAATCCGGAATTCCTCGAGATGAATTCATAGTCGCAACCAAATTATTCGTTAATAATCTTAGACCTAGAAAAGTTTTCAAAAGTACTGAAAGGAGTCTGAAACGACTTGGTCTCGAAACAATTGATATGTTGCATATTCATTGGCCCTTTAGATTTCACAAAATAGGTGGCGACACACTTAAGGCAATGAGTACACTTGTTGATCAAGGAAAAATACGTTCTATTGCTGTTTCTAATTTTACTCCTCAACATGTGGATGAGGCAATTTCTATTTGTGATAAACCAATTATTGCTAATCAAGTCGAAATGCATCCTTGGTTACAACAAAAAGAATTAGTTGCTCATCACAAAAAGAAAGGTGTCTATGTTATTCCTTATTTTCCACTTATGCATGGAAGATTTAGTGATGTTTCTGAACTTGTTGAATTAGGAAAGAAACATGATGTAAGTGCTGCTCAAATCTCACTTGCTTGGTTAATTAAGAAAGGAACTGTGCCAATTCCAAAAAGCATTAATCCAGAGCATTTGAAAGCAAATTGGGAATCACAAAATATTAAGCTTAGCTTAAAAGATATCAAATTAATAGACTCAATTGAGATAGAGAAACGAATTCTAAGCCCACCACTAATTGCACCAAAGTGGTAGAAAAATTTGGAAATGTGATTATATCACATTTTCTCTTTCTTAACCTGCAACAATTTGTTTTCTGTTTGCTTTATCAATGGCTTCCAGAGCTTCTATTGCTCGTAATTTCAACCGATCATCTTTAGATTCTTTGAGTATTTTTTGTATGTCTTTTGTTGCTTTTTTATCTCCAATGCGTCCAAGTGATGTAACTGCGTGATATCTTATGAATCGGTCTTCGTCTTTTCGTAACATGGTCAACAGTATTTTCAAAGAACTAGGATCACCTATTATTCCCAATGCTTTTGCAGCTTCAGAACGAACAAGCGGATCATCCTTTTTCTTTAGAATCTCTAAAAGAGGTGGTACTGCATTTGTATCACCAATTTTACCTAGAGCAATTGTTGCTTGGTATCTAACGCTTTCATGTTCATTATCGAGTGATTTAACAAGTACACCTATCGCTTTCTTGCTACCGATTTTTCCGAGGGTCTTACAAACACCTTCTTTGACTAATCTGTGAGAATTCTTATTCAGAAGCGATATAAGAAAATTAATGATGTCTGCTTCTCCAGCAGTTGATAAAGCAT
>DAOVPS010000149.1:0-8177 GCA_030629105.1 Candidatus Heimdallarchaeota archaeon | reverse complement strand
AGTTCTTATCATTCTGTGGTATTTTCGGTATTGGTGCTCTTGCGAATAACTACCATTCTTACTTATCTGAATCATTAAAAATCTTGAAGAAAGCAGCAACAGATAAGAGGTGGCGTATGAGAGAAGCAACGGCTCATGTATTAGCTAAATTGATTAAAACGTATCAAGGAAAGGTTATAGATCGAATTCTTCCTTGGATAAAAGAAAAGAATTGGTTATTGATTAGAGCTGTGGCAGCAGCATTTGCAGTTCCGAAATTACTTGAAGATACAAATATAGCAAATACTGCTTTTGAGCTACATCTCGATATAATAGAATTAATCCTCAAAGAGAAAAATAGAATGCATCATGAATTTAGATCTGCTCGTAAAGGATTTGCTTTTACTTTTAGTATTGTTGTATTAGCATTACCAGAAAAAGGATTTGAATTTCTGGAATCTCTAACTTTGATAGATGATGTTGATATTCGGTGGATTCTCAAACAAAATCTTAGGAAAAATCGTTTAAAAAATAGATTTCCTAAGAGAGTTGAATATCTTCTCTCACAAATAAAGAAGTAATCAAAATTACAGAAAAATTTCTTCTTTAGAGGTAAGTATCAAGTTTTACGGTAACTTTTCTTGAACCATTCCAATGTTTCTTGAATTGCTTCATCATGCGGTGTGTAGTCTGATCTTCCTGTTGCTTCCTTGAATCGTGCTCCATCTATGACGAATGGTTTTTCCCATTGACCCAGTAATTCCTTTATTTCTCTTACTATGGGCACAATTGGGCTTAGTACGATTATTGTTCTTTTTGTTAATGATTTAACCTTCGGTTCTTGGTGTAGTTGTTTATTTATCATTGTTATGAATTCTCTGCCTGTTAGTGCTTCTGCTCCTTCTAGATGCCAGACCTTACCGGTTAATTCTGGATGTTGCCCAGCTAATACTAATCCTTCTGCAGCATCATCTATGTAGATCAACGAGTGTTTCTTATCTAGGTCACCTATCCAGCTTGCAGCTTTCCCAGTAAGTGCGTTTGGAAACAGTTTGTCTGTGAAGCCATTGACTACGTTTGGTCCGTAAAAGTCTCCCATTCTTACTATCACTACTTTTATTCTTCCCATTTCGTGTTGTCTTAGGAGTTCTTCTGCTAATTCTTTTCTCAAAATTCCTTTCTTTGAGGTGGTATTTTGAGGGTGTTCCTCTGTAATTTCTTCTCCATTAATCTCTTCTTTCTTTTTTCATTTACTTAGCTATATTAATCTAATTTCATGATTATTATCTCATGTTTATCCAATTATTAATGAAGAAAAATTACTTTGTGTTCTGATTAAGGAGAAACAGCTATTGAGGATTCTATTTTCAGTTGAGGAAAAGTTATTTTTAGATGCATTATTGTCTTTGGAGTTATATCCTGATAATGATAAAACCAACGCAATAACACAGCCTGCTCTTGAAAATATACTTTCTCGGGGTTCAGAGCTTCATAAATGGAAGAGGGATGGAAAATCTGAGGAATTAAATCTCAAAGAGATATCTGAATTATTAATTAAAAAAAAACTACTTCAAAGAACTGCTGATGGTTATTCCTTAACGAAGTCAGGGAAAAGTAATGCTATAAATATTCGAGGAAAAAGAATAGGCAATAGATTTAATGATGAATTTCTTAAAGTTGTTAATAGTAAAGCCCATTCTTTATTTTGTGAACGTGTTTTCGGCAAGGATCTTGCCCAAGCTAATATGTTGGATATGTTCCAATTAGAAAAATTACTTCAAGTACTTAATTTGTCATCAATGAACAAGGTTTTAGATTTGGGTTGCGGTCTTGGGAAAATTTCTGAGTATATCTCAGATAAGACTGGTGCATATGTTCTTGGAATAGACGTAGCAAGTGAAGCAATCAATTTAGCTAAGAAAAGAACTTTAGATAAAAGACAACGTTTAGATTACCAATTAGGAGACTTGAATAATCTAGCATTACCATCCAATTCATTTGATACAATAATTGCCATAGCTACATTACATTATACAATTGATATAAACAAAACAATTAAACAACTAAAAGAAATTCTACAACCTAACGGGCAAATGGGTGTATTTACATTTCAATACGCTTTTGAAAATGATAATCCTGATTTATTACTACCTGATAATACAAATTTTGCTCAGGTACTAAAAAGAAACAATCTTTCATTCAGAACCTGGGATTTTACAGAGAATGAAATTAAAATAAGGCAAAAGCAACTTCTAGTTGCTAATGAACTCAAAGAACAATTTCGAGAAGAAGGATATATCGAACTATGTAATGATCGCATTGAAGAGTGCGAGATTGACCTACCTCGATTATTAAATGAACAAAAACGCAGATTCTTTTACCATATTCAAATGTAGATTTCTATTCACTTGGTTCATCTGCTTTTTCTTCGGTAATATCATCTTTTGTTTCTTTTAATTGTTTGATTTCTTCTAGTTCCTTGACTATTTCCTGGGCAATGTTATCAAAATTGTCCGTTGGTTTGAAGTTAATTTTTTGTACTTGGCTTAAATTCTCGACGTGTTCAGCGGGAATATCTTCCCATTTGTATTTCTCAGTTCTGGGGAATTCCTTCTTTTTCTTGCATTTCGCTAATCTTACTTTGACTTCCTTATTGGAATCTATTAATCGTATGATTGCGTAACCCCACAATCCTCCTATGGAATAGAATCTTAGTTTTGTAAACTCGCTTTTGTATTTTTGTTCTTCTTCACTCATGGTATTTCACTGAATCTTTTTTCTTTTTATATTTAAAAAAGATATTCGTACTAATTAATGCTGAATTATAAGAAATAGCAATCAAGAAGGGTTTTCTTCCTTCTTGAAGAATGCTGGTTCTAACGCAGGTTCGGTTTGTATTTTCAATCCATGTACTATGCCTTTTTGATTGGTTTCAAAAGTAATCATTATCGATGCTCCAAAAATAGCTAGTTTTATTTCAAAAGTATCATAGTGGAAATGCGTTACTTCACTTGTGTGGATACCAAAATCCATAAACAGTTTTCCCTCTTTGAGTTTGAATTCAAACGTGGAATATGCTGGGTGTTGATATTTCCCCACATAATCTTTCAAGGGGCGCGAATGTTTTGTGTTCTTTATTCTTTCTTTCTCTTTTGCTTCTTCTCCTTTCTTCCCTTGTTCTTTCATTATGTTCATTATTGTTTCATCGATTGCTAGGTAATCTATTTGCTCTAATCCAAGTAATCTGTCTATTATGTGATATTGTAGGATATGTCCTAGAAAACTCTCGAGAGTATTTGTTAGGATATCAATTCCGATATTCAAGTCTGGTAAGAAACAAGCGACGTGACAACACCCTGGATAACTCCCAGCATGATAATTCGTTCTGTATCCTCTATAAAATTCACAAATCCATCCGTGAGCATAGCTCTGATAATGAACTAACTTCTCTTGGGGATAGACATCATCCAGCATAGAACGAGGACCCGCTATAGTTGCTGGTTGGTGTGTTTTCACTAAATTCGCTTCGGAAACGAGTTCTTTCCCATTCACTTTTCCTTTGTTCAAGTGGAACCGTAAGAATTTCGCCATATCCTCAGCTGTTGAATTAATATTCCCTGATCCTTTCCCAATGGCAAGTTCAATATCCGGTGATTCAACAATCTTGCCTTCTTCCTCTTTGTATAAAGTGGCGTAATTTACTTCTTTCTTGACCTTTTCTCTTGAGAAGAATGTCTTCTTCATCCCCAATGGTTTCAAAATTCGTTCCGTGACAAACTCATAATAACTCTTTCCTGTCAGCTTTTCTATAATTTCCGCTGTTGAGCAATACATGAGATTGCAATATTGAAAAGTAGTTCTGAATGGTTTTGTTGTATCCAAGTATTGTATTTTATCCATGTAAGTGAGGTTTTGTTCGAATCCGAACCAGACGAAGTCGTGACACGGCATTCCGGTTCTGTGTCCGAGAATGTCTCGGATAGTCACGTTCTCATTTATGTACGAGTCCTTAAACTTGAACTCGGGGCAGTAATTCCTAATCGGTTCATCCCACTCGAGTAACCCATCTTCTACTAACATGGCTACTGCTGTTGAGGTAAACGGTTTGGTAGTAGATCCTATTGGAAAAATAGTGTTCTTTGTTGTTTTTTCCTTCTTCTTCAAATCTCGAAAACCAAATCCCTTAGAATAAATGATCTCATCATTTACAACGATAGAAATCCCTAATCCCGGAACACATCTTTTAGTGATCGCTTCTTCGAGGTAGGCGTCTAGTCCGGCTAATCGTTCTTTTGCTGTTTGTAAATTGAATGTTTTTGACAATTCATATCATCTCTACTATGAGTAGCCTGTTTTCCTTTAAGAAGCAAGTTCACATTACGAGGTCACTCTTAGCTACTCTTAGTCACAAGTTGTTACTTTTCGCACACAAAGTTCATTACAAAAAAGTTTATTTTCCTCTAACGAACTAGTGAATCAAGTTGAGTAATATTTAGTTTGTGATTTCAATGAAGAAAACACCAAAATTACTGAAGAAATTGATACGAAACAGAAACGGTTTTTGTTTGTTACCGGTAGGCCTTAAGATCGCATTTTACAAGATTATCCTCAAGCGTGAGTCTGCACAACAAGAAGCCGCACAATGCTGCTGTAATTGCTGTTGTGACGCTTTTTGCCAGGACACTTGTGGTAGAAGACGGTCTTGTATTAGATGTAGCTAGTTTCCAGCTCGCTACTTTGAGCTTCAAAGATTCGAGCTATCTATATAAATAAGCATGAATGTTATCATTGTAGATTTTTCAAAAATTCGGCTTGAGATGATACTAAATGAAAGCAGCTACTAGAAAACAAAGAAGATTGGTGAAGAAATATTCTGGTCCCTCTTATTCTCTTCTTGATGAGAGATGGAGAAAACAGAGGAATGGTTATATTTGGCTTATTGTTTTAATGAATTTGTTTTTGTTTCTTACCGGTTTTGTGTTTTTGATATTTTATTATCAAATTAAGCGCTCGTATCTGTATGCGAAAGAGCTTTACGAAGAAGGTAACACAAAGAAACTCCTCGAAATAGCTCGGTGGGGTGGTGCGTTTGGGAATCAATCTATGGGATTATATTCACGAATGTTTAGTATTTACGCTCTCGTTGATCTCAAAAATGCTGATGTTGCTCAAATACTTCAGGAGCGATTACATGAGTTGCGTTTTTACGCTAAAATAATTCAGAAGCCATATCGTTATCCATTAGAGGTTCTTGCGTTTAAACTTGATTACTCCACACCAGAACAACTACTTTCAAAAATAGAAAGTGTTAAAGAAACTCTAGAGGACACCATTCCAATAACTAAAGTCTACTTCGTCAAAAAAATACCCAAAGGAACCAAGTGTATGGTTTCCAATTTGTTGGTGGATATTGATGAAGATGACATTATTGCTTGTCCTTTCTGTGGCAACATGGCTCAGAGAGAGCATTTGAGTGGTTGGCTTGCGACTAACAACCATTGTCCTGTTTGTCGAAGAACCATAAAAATTGTTGACTGTCCAATTGTGAAAATAAGCTAGAAATAATAAGCAATTATTTTTTCTCAAATACAGCGTCAAAAACTGTCCCAATAAGTCTGCGATCAGTTAATTGTGATTGTACCTCAGTCATTCCTGCTTTACTCATCAGTTCTCTTACTTCGGCTTCCGGCATCCCGTGATCAGCTTTTATTGGTTCTCGAAGAATGATTCTTCCTTTCTTTTTCAATCTTTTAACCATAGCTTTTACGACTGCTTCTCGATGCTCTTGTGAGACATCGTGCAGAACCACATGAATAACCACTTTGTCGTAGTAGTTCTCCTTCATTTCTAATTCGTATATCATTCCACAGTAAAAATCGATGTTCGGATACCTCTTAAATTTCTTTCGAGCAACATCGTTCCATTTTTCTGAGATTTCCACGCAACTAATCCAACTCTCTCTACCCACTAATTCTTTTGACATTAGATTAGCGAGATAGCCTGTTCCAGACCCGAATTCTATGACTTTGTCATTTGGTAGTAACTCGAGTATTTTCACAAATTGCTTATAGTATTTCCTCAACAAAAAATGACTGATTCTAGTTATTGCTATTTCTAATTTGCTGTGGTCGTAAATTGTCATGAAAATCGATTGGTTATTGGGTGATTGCTTATAAAAATAAATCGTTATTCATTTAGTTTTAGAAATAAAAATACTTGATGGGAATTTTGAAATGATCATAAATCAGTTATTGATTTGAACAATTAGGATTATAGGATCACTATTTTTTAGAATAAGATTGCAATTTGATTTCATCATTGTTCTTTGCAGAATCAATGCAATTGAGGCATCGTTGATGGTATGAATCCCCTTTGTATAACTGTACGAAAAGTTAATTGTTCAACTATTCTTTTAAGTGAACGATTATTACTTTCGGAAAACTCTATAGGAAATAGCTATATGTCTATCTAAATATATATTTTACTGAAAACAATGCGCGCAAAAGAACACCGACAAGCAAGAAAAGTTTACAAAGTTCTCATAGCTGATCTGCCAAAGAAGGAATTAGAGAAAGCACTGGAGCAAATAAGCCAAATAACTAAACCTACCACAAAGAAAAAACCGCTTCTACTAACTGCTAAAGTGAAGATACTCCCAACAGAGGAACAAAAAGAGGTTCTCTGGGCACTTGCAGAAAATTGTCGATTAATACACTATTTTGCAAATAGGGAACGAAAAGAATGGTGGGACAAAAACAAACACTTGCCTAAGAAGAAAAGAGACAAAGAAAGCAAACCAAGTTACCGCAAACAATCAGCACAACTACCAAAACTAAAAGAGAAGTATCTTCGCTACAAGCAAAATTACTCTAAAACATTACAAGATACTTTACGACAATTAGAAGCTGATTACAAATCATTTCATGCTCTAAGAGATAATGGAGATATGAAAGCTAAACCACCAAGATACAAAGGAAAAAAATATTTTACCACTATGCATTACAATCAAAAAGGATTCAAAATTGCAGGGTATAAGATAACCTTTACTCATTTTTATCCTACTAAAAAAGCAGAAAAAGTAGATTTAACTTTCGAGATGCAAGGAAAACTAACTTTTGCAGACAAGAAAGTGAAGCAAGTAACCATCTACCAAGAACACAAAACAAAGGAATACTACCTATCGATTATTTACGAGGAAAACACACCAGAGTATTACGATAATGGTATTTACCAAACAATAGATCTAGGAGTGATCAATTTGGTTGCAGCCGTGAACAGTCACGAAGGAAAGTCAATAACGATCAAAAACAAACGTGTGGACAAGTACTGGCAACCAAAAATAAATGAACTGAAATCGAAGCGAGATCATTGTAAGAAGTATTCTAATAAGTGGCACTGGTATAATGAAAAACTACGAAAGATGAAACGAAAACAAACAAACCAGCTGAAGGATTTCCAGCACAAAGTAAGCAAAAAGATAGTCGAAAATACCAGAGCGAATACTATCGTCATTGGTGATTTGAACGTAAAAGAAATGGCGAAGAGTGAGAACAGTGATAAAAAGAATGATAAAAGCAGACATAGGACCATGCAAAGTACTGGTTCACTTGGTCGCTTTACTCGATTCTTAACCTATAAAGCACGAAAAGTTGGTAAAAAAGTAATAAGAATCAGTGAACGAGATACAACCAAACTATGCACCTACTGTATGAACAAGGAGAACAGAGCACTCTTCAAACGATCTATTAGTTGTGATTGTGGGCTAGAAATGGATCGAGATACAAACAGTGCAGGAACGCAAATGCAACGCTTCCTCGCTCTACTAGCACTATCACGTAAACGCCTTGTGGTCAGGCAACGACTCTTGAAAGATTTTCGAGAGAAGTTTTTTGCGACACAAAGCTGTTTTCGAACAGTGGACAGCCAAACATCAAACGAAAGTTCCTCTAATAATAGAGTTGGGCGGACTCGCGACAAAGTCACACATTAACACAAGCTCTTTAAGAGGTTGTTAACCAAGATAGACCATTGCTATTTCCAGTTTGCTGGAGTCGTATATTGTCATTAGAATCGTTTTGTTATGGGATGATTGATTATAAAAAATATACCAAAACTAATTTTTAGCTTTATTCTAATTACAATATAACCATACAATTTAGACAATTATTTGATAAAAGTGTGATGCAAAATGAAAGTTT
>DAOVPS010000130.1:0-9334 GCA_030629105.1 Candidatus Heimdallarchaeota archaeon | reverse complement strand
CTATGTTTTGTAAAAAACTATTTATAAAGCAATCATACATAAACAATTAATTTACATAAAAATTGTGAGGTAAAAATTTAGAGGATAAAATTATGCCAGGAACCTGTCCAAAATGTGGACTTCCAGAAGAGCTATGTATGTGTCAAGCCATAGCCAAGGAAGAACAGAGAATAAAAGTGCGTATTGTAACACGCAAGTGGGGAAGAGAAGTAACTTTGATTATGGGAATCAATCCCAAAGAAGTTGACATTAATTCTTTAACTACCAAGTTAAAAAATAAGTGTGCCTGTGGTGGAACCGCCAAAGAAGGGGTTATAGAATTACAGGGAGATCATCGTCATAGAATCAAGGATTTGTTGTTAAAAGAAGGATATGATAGCACTAATATTGATATTCAATAAAGGCTAATCCTATATTTTGTGGCGAGTAAATAGAAGCAATTTACTTACTGCTTTAAAACAAACCTAAAATCGGAAGCAAAAACACTCGTAATACTTCCGAAATTCTTCTTTCTTTATATTACAATTTAATTTATTCTTTCTTTATGTAACAGTTTCCAGGTAAAATTGTAATTAGCTCATTTAATGCTGTAGCATTTACTTTAGCAGTATCCTTTTCATCTAATCCCTCAAGGATTTTTGAAACAATTATTTTAGCAATTTTACTTTTTGGAGTATCACCAGGGATAACAGAGATAATTTTAGAAGAAT
The DNA here is from genome assembly GCA_030629105.1 of Candidatus Heimdallarchaeota archaeon. Classification (GTDB taxonomy): domain Archaea; phylum Asgardarchaeota; class Heimdallarchaeia; order JABLTI01; family JABLTI01; genus JABLTI01. The sequence continues at coordinate 8,624 of DAOVPS010000130.1, read as the reverse complement.
CAATCCCTTCAATTGCTTGGATTGCTGTTAAAGGGCCACTTATCATGTAGGACCATTTTTCTTCAATTACCGGATAAACAGCAATTTCTAAAGGAATGTTCCGAATTGAATTTTTCTTTCCTTTTATTATGAAACTGCCTTTAGCCAAATATTCACCAGATGGTGCGGAAAAAGTTACTTGGTCCGAGGTAACCCAAAAGGTATCCTCAGAACTTACTCGATCTTTCCAAGCTCTGGAATAATCCACAGAAAAAATAGCTGCTTCATTAATTGTGGATTCTGGTATTGGTTTTCCATCGCTTTTTATAATAACAACAGCTGCTCCATGAATTTCTGCATGTAAGAAAAGATCATCTTTCTCGAGATACTTTTTGACGAGTTCATTATTAGTTCTCATATCCTTTCCTGCTAGAACTAAGAACCCATCTGATGATTTAAACCAATGGAATTTTTCAAACCATTCTCTCTTACGTTTTTCGATCAGAATCTTCTCTTTTAGAGCTAATTCTTCAATCCCTAATTCTAATTTTCTGATTTTTTCAGAAAACTCATCAATTTTCTTCTGGGTGCCCGGTGCTTTGCCTTCCGACTTCTTTGCTTTTTTATACATTTCATTTGCATTATCAGAAGCTGTTTTCAAGAAATCTAATTCGACATCAACACCATCAAGACTCACAATGACAGTTTTGTTTTTCTCTTTAATCTTACTTAAAAGACGAGCTCCCTTTACTTTGCGTTCTTTTGCATCATCCATTTTCTCTTTTATGTCCGTCCAAGGTATGTTTTTCCTACGAGCATCTGTAATAGTTTGGAGTAATTCATCAATCTCTGCAAGATAAAGATAAATTCGATTACCTTTGTCCTTTTCTTTCTCAACCTGTTCTAAGAGAGTTTTAAGATGATCCTTCTGCTTTTGTCGCACCTTTACTAGTTGTTCTATTTTCTTCTCTTCTACTCTAAATTCAACAGAGGAAATTTTGTCGGAGTCAAGGGTGCTGAAGTGTAAATCTAATGCTTCGGAAAATGATTCATGTTTTTCTTTTTCATACTCATCATAAACTTTCATTGGAAAAGGTGATATTTCAACAACTTCCTTTGTTTTAGAATCTCGATAAAGGGTGGGTCTTAGCTTGGAGCTTTTTGCATCTTTGCGTAATTTCTTCACACCTGAAATGACACTGTCAATTATCTCATCAGTTATGTCTTCTGACTTTAACTTGGGATCAATGGACATTCTTAAGCAAATTTCTTGAGCAAAAATTTTGTTGATATTCATGGTTTTTGATATTAAAGAAATGATGTCTTTCTCTTCTCTCTTGAGTAGTTTTTCTCTTGCCCAATCAAGGTCTGCTTCGATAAAGTTTCTTCCAGTACTTGGTGGAAATTTAAATTCAATCCCAGGGTGTATATCTCTATCTCTCATCTTCTTGTAATTCTTCGCAACTAAAATTCTGTCTTGAGGACTAATTAAAATTAAATTCCCTTTCCCAAATAGCTCAACAATGAGTGTATACACTTTTTCATAAGCTTCAAATTCGAGAACACAAATACGATCAAAATCATATTGATAAATAGATTTCAACCATTTACCTTTGATGTGAATTCTAAATACTTTACACAAACCAGAAGGAGATGGAGGAAAATCTCGTTTAAATTTGGTAACATGAATCCTTTTTCCAGGTTCAATAACTAATAATTGTGTGCCTTCGGTCTTTGTGCGGAATCTAAAAAAGAACTTATCATTAAGTTCAAAAATGTTTTTAAGTTCGCTTTTACTAAATCGCTGTGTAAGTTCATTGATTATCGCATTTATGTCAAAATTACTCATTGAAGCTTTCATTGGAGTTACCAATTATGTCAAAAAAGAAACCAAAACAAAAAGGTTCCTCAAAGTCTAAAAAGGAAGTTACAAAAAAGAAGAAAGAAGTAGATTTAAGTGAGTATGAAGATAGCTTCAACGGAGACATAGAGGACAAACCACCAAAAGAAGCCGATGACATAGATTATGATCAATACGAGCTTCCAGAAGATTTCGTTCCCGATCAAAAGGAAGAAATGGCAGAAGAAGATATGAATTGGTTCCAGCGTAGAAGAAAAGCTTTAGATGACATGGAGAACGATCAAAGACTGTATTGGATAAAAATTCTATCAGGATGTATAGCAGGTATTGTTCTTGGTTTTGCAGGAGCACAAACCGGCTGGTGGCTGTTCTTAATGATTGGTTTGTATGCAGCTATAACTGCTGGTGGGTATTTCTTATTCAAACTTGAATGGAGTATTAAAGGAATACTTCTCAGTGGATTCTTTCCTTATCTTGCGTTATTCACCATGTTCTGGACATTAATGTTCACTTCATTATATGCACCATCAATGGCAGACTGGTTTCCAAGACTAATTACCACTATCACATATATTACTAATGGAACAGAAATCATTACAACTCATACAAATACTACCTCCGCAGCAGGAGTTCCCTGGTTAGCATTTGTGATTATTATTGTGTCATCTTTAGGATTATTATAATTCTTACTCCGACGTCAGGATAGAAGAGAAAAAATAGAATAATCATATGAGTTTTCACAACTCATATTCCTTTTTATTATTATTATTACTTAAATTAATCTTCACATAATGGAAGATAGATGTCTAAGATATTTTCCTTAGCTTCAAAAGGCAATGCAACGAATCCATTGTAGAATCTGATCAATGAATTAATAACAAACGGTCCTAAATCTTGGAATTCTTGTTCTGTTGCAGAGGTTTTCAAATCAGTTGGGTGTTCAAAATCTTTTTGATCAAATACGTATTTAACTTGAAATGCTTCTACATTGACTTTCAAATAGTTAGTGTTATCTTTCTTCACGTTATCAAAATCAACATTGATTCTTATCTTGGGTTTTGGATCATTCAGAATTGACATTAAAAGCAATTCAGTTATCATATGATTCAAATCATTGTCTGCGAGAACCAATCGTGGTTGATCGAAATTACCTGTGACTTCGAAGTTTTTATCACGATAATCACTTCTCAAACGATTCACAACAGTAGCAAAAGTCCTTGAGATATCAATTTCTGTTATGTTGTCTTTTGTTTTTGCAGAAATCGCTTGTAATTTTTTGATATTGCGAGTTAATCTAGCATTCTTTCGAATTGCTTCTTGGAACAAACTAAGAACCTTCTTTTGCTCTGCAGTTGGATTCAATTTATCAATTTGAACCATAGTCATTAACAAGGATTGATTGAGTTCATCCACATTGTTAACCAAGAGGTCGTTTAAGTAGAGAATTTCTTTGTGAGCTATTCCTAGATCCTTTAGATATTGCTGATTATCAAGTTTTAAAATGTGTTTTACAATGACTTCATTTAAGGTTCGGAGGATCTTATCCGGACTTACTGGTTTTTCCAGGTACCCTCCAACATCAAATTGCATAGCCTTTATTGCAGTGTCCAAAGTTCCATAACCGGTAATTACTATGAATTCAGTATCAGGACTGAGAGATCTTAATTGAGAAATCAAATCCATACCATTAATATCTGGAAGCTTTAAATCAACCATTGCGATATTTACGAATTCATCTGAAAGAACTGCTCTACCCTCTTCACCAGTTCCAACACAGCGAACTTTCTGAAAACCATTTCTTTTTAGAATTTCAACGAAAAGATCGCCTATGTCTTGATCATCATCAATTATCAAGATGCTGATTCTTTCCTTGACAGATCCATTAGCACTCATATCGACACTATCCTTCCTGTAGAGCAAATCAATTAATCTATTACACACATATAGCAAAACCGATTTCTTTCTGCTCTCGTAATATGACCTTGTTAAGGGGTAGTTCACTAATTGGAGTATCGTCTTTTAAAACTTATTAAGTTTGCAAATTCAGAGTAATTTTTATTTTCTGAATAAAACGAATGGTTGAATAAGATGATTCCATAATTTCTCAGAAATCCTTTCCATTGCCCGGGCAATTCTCTCAAGGTAACTTTCAAGATTCCCATTCATCTGTTCCAAGGTTCGTTGAATATCATCCATGTTTCTTTGCAAACCTTCAATTTCACGTTCAATATTATCTAAATCACCCATAAATTTCACCATCTAAATTTTCATTTGATTGTTTACTTTCATTTATCTCCCTAAGCTCTCTTTATTATAGTTTTTTGTGAAAGAAAAACTATGTCCGGTCATCATACATACATCCCCTGGTTTCAAAACGATCATGAAGAAGATCCAAAAAAGTGGAGGAAGGAAGCTATGGAGTTGATGAAAACACAAAGATTGTGTGTTATGTGTGGTCAATTCCACTATTTTCAGTTTTTTAAGAAAGAAATCTATTACTTTCATCTAAGTTGCCCTAGCTGTCAAGAAGTACTCAAATTACCTCGAAAGAGGAACCGAATGGAAACTAAGTGGGCAAAACCGAAATGGAAATAGAATTTGTTATAACTAAATCCTCAAATATGTAGGGAAAACTTTCTGTTCCCAAACCACTGTACCACATAATGAAAAAACACTATTATTAAGAATATAAACGAGACTATCACCATTAACCATTGGTTCTAAAACAAGACTTGAGTTTAGAACATCATTTGGTTTCAAATTTTTTTCTTTCCGATTCGTCTCACAACCTAATATCATTAGGAGATGATTTTGAACAATAAGGGGTTAGTTTTTATTAACTAAATAGAAAACACTTTAGAACTGAAAGGATACAATAAGATAGGTTAATTGTATGAAAAATAAGACTGCTTTTGTAACAGGAGCTAATGGATTCATCGGAAGCTATCTCACAAAATATCTTGCAGAACAAGGCATCGAAACTGTTGCCTATATTCTCAAAGGAACCGATTGTAAGTTACTAGAGAGTGTTTATCCTTCTCTTAAGAACGTTAGTATTGTCGAAGGCAACATTCTTGATAAAAAATCTCTGCAAAAGCATGTTAAAAAATCAAATTACATTTTTCATTTAGCTGGCGTTGTAAAAGGATACGATCAAGAGGAATTTGATCGAGTTAATGTTATTGGAACAAAAAACCTTTTGGAAGTTTGCTTTGAAGCTAAGAAGGAATTTGAAAGAGTAGTAATTGTTTCCTCAAGCGCAGCTGCAGGCTATGGAACACCGGATGATCCCTTAAGAGAAGACAAGATTAACGAACCAATCCAAAATGATTGTTATGGAATTTCAAAACATAGAATGGAGTGTTTAATAAAATCTTATTATGATCAATTACCAATAAGCATAGTTCGACCATGTGCTGTTTTAGGTCCAGGTAATTATGTTATTATTGACAATTATAAATCAGTGAAACTTGGAATTAAGCTAATGATGGCTGGACCTAAAAGATACATGAGTATCGTTGATGTTGAAGATATAGCGAGAGGTATTTATCTTTGCGCTGGGAATCCAAAAGCAATTGGAGAAGTTTTCTATTTTAGTAGTGAAGGTTTAACATCATTTAATGATATGAGTGAAATTATTAATTACAAAATATTTAAGCGAAAATATGGTAGTTTGTTGGGTATTACAGTTCCGCAATTTATGATGCACATTATTGTATCTATTATTGAGATCTTTCATAAAATGCAAAGAAAGCCTGCCCCTTTCATTAATCGATCAAAAATACTAGGTGGATATGCCCCTGGTCAAGTCGTTAATTCTGAAAAAGCGAGAAAGATTCTAGGTTGGAAACCGAAATATACAATTGTAGAAACTATTACTCGAGAAGGTAAATGGTTTCAAGATCAAGGTTGGATTTAATTGGCAGAAGAAATTGCTACAGCTAACGTTGAAAAAATGTTGGATGATGTTCCAGTTAAAGAATTATTACTTTTATGTATTCCAATTAGTATTATCTTTGCTATTTCTGGAATGGATTTCATTGGTTGGTTCATTTATCTTGGAACTAGAGTTACTAAAGAGGAAATTTATACTCGAGATATCCTTAACGTTATGTTGCTAGGATTCTTGCTTACTACAGTATCATTAGCTATTATTCCAGTTGTCGTCAACAAAATTCGCTGGAAGAAACCATTAGCTTATTTTGGAACACATAAAGGAGAATGGAAAATTGGTCTAATCATTGTGGGAGTTTTCTTGTTAGCTACTCCACTTTTCTATTTTAGTTCTCAAGAACCAAATCTCATCAATACTTACCCATTAACTAAAGACGTACTAGGTAGATGGTCATTTTTTGCTCTTTATGAAATGAGCTATATTTTGTTCTATTATATTCCGTATGAATTCTATTTCCGAGGAGTTTTACAACTAGGATTAAGTAAAACATGGAAAAAATGGCAGAGTATACTTTTTGTTACTGCACTAACCACTCTGCTCCATATAACAAAACCATGGACAGAAATCCTTGCAGCATTTGCATTTGGTTTTGTGTTTGGAATTATAGCTGAAAAAACGAAATCCTGGTACTATGTCTGTGTTATTCATTTCACTGCTGGGGTATTAACCGACACTTTCTGTTCGCTCGCATATTTAGGAGTGATTTAGAATGAGTGATTCAGTACCTACGAAAAGAAAGCGAGTTATAATTACAGGTGCTAATGGTTTTGTTGGCAGTAATCTAACAAAATATCTGAGTCAAGACCCTTCTCTTGAAGTCTATGCAATGGTTCGTCCAAATGCACCAGTCAATTTCTTGAAAGACTTTCAATACAAAGATGATACAAATGAGAAATGGTTCGAAATTATTGAAGGTAATTTATTAGATGAGGATTCACTTGTTGAAGCATTTGAAGACAAAGAGATAGTGATCCATTTAGGAAGTTTTGTCAGCGATTGGGGAGACAAAAAGCGATTTTTTCAGGTGAATGTTGAAGGAACTAAAAAAGTTCTCCGAGCTGCAAGGATTGTAAAAGCATCTCGAGTGCTTTATTTAAGCTCTTTAACTGTACACGGTTTTGGAGGGCACACATTTGAGAATGAGGACGCTCCATATGCTAAGAAGAATTATGCTTACGGTGAAACAAAGAAAATAGGGGAAGAATTAGTTCGGGAATGGATAACTAATAATCCAGAAGCAGATGGTGCGATTATTCGTCCAGGTTTCATTATTTATGGACGATATGATAAGAATTCATTCATTCTCGCTCTTGATGTTCTTACTTCGGGAAAATTCGCTTTTATAAATAGAGGGAAGCGATTAGTTTCATACGTTTATGTCGATAATCTTTGTTATGGAATCAACCAATTAATCCAAACCTCAGAAATAAGTGGAGTTTACAATATCCTCGATGGCAACATGACTTGGAGAGAATGGGTAGAAAAATGGGAGCAAGTTATCGGAAGAAAAATAACAAAATTAAGTGTACCCTTTGCATTCGTTGTACCAGTTACTGCTGCAATGGTTGGTTTCTACAAATTACTGCGAATTAAGAAATCTCCACCATTGAATTTTTACCGGATTAATGTTATGCGTAAAGATTTAGCTTTTGTAAATACACGAATAACAACTGAAGTTGGTTACGCATCACAGACAGAATTAGAAGAGAGTATGCAGCAAACACTGGATTACTACTATGAATCAAAGAAAGAGAAGGAAAGATAATACTAGTTCAAAGTAATTATCATTTCTTTGTTTTCTTGATTTCATTAAGGTCAAATGCTTCGATTTTACACATAGATGATGGTGAAACATCTTGGAATCTTCTTTCTTCGACTACTAATAATTCACCTTTCCCATCTTCGGTGAATGTCTTCACCGTGCGACCTTCATGATGACCGAAGGGGGCAGGATATTGGACATCTCGAAATGTAAGTCGATAATATGCTGAGAGTAACGCCCAATTATCGAGCTCATCGGGATGAGCAACTTTTTTTGGTGCATTCTCAGGCAAACCAATCCAATTATACCATGCATGAGCATCTTCGGGATCACCTGAGACACGATCAGTAGTTTGATCCATTGTTGTACCAGTATAATTTATCATTGCTTTAATACACAACCATTTACCAACCGTTACTTCAGTCATTTCACAAGTAACAGGACCTGATTCTGTGAATCCAGATCCAAATTCGTCATCAACTTCTGCTACTAGTTTTTCTTTTAAAAATTCCTCTAATTTTTTGGCATCCATTTTCAATCCTCAAAAATATTAAGAATACAACAATAAGAAATTATTGGTTTTCAATTTTATACTATAACTATAAAAAAGACATGCCAATTATACTATTGAAGAAAATTGCTAAGAGAATTAAATGAATTAGAGTTTCTTAGCCTGGCTGTTGGGCAACCATTCAATATTGCTGTCATGCTAAAGATAAAGGGCAGTGTAGAAATAAAGCTATTTGAATCTACACTCATCAAATTACAGAAAAGGCACCCATTACTAAATGTAAGAATTATTTCTGATGAAAATGATCGTCCATGGTTTACATCTGAGGGCGTTGGAACAATACCAGTTACACAAATTAAAAGAACAGCTGATTCTCAATCCTTACATGAATTTCATAGGCAACTTTCTACTCCATTTGATTTCGAGAATGAGAAACTGCCTTTAATTAGGATTACAGTAATCTCTTCTCCTGAAATTACTGAAATAATAATCTGTGCTCTCCACACCATTTCTGATGGTTTCTCGTTGGTGTACTTATTTCGAGATATGATAAAAT
>DAOVPS010000135.1:0-9164 GCA_030629105.1 Candidatus Heimdallarchaeota archaeon | reverse complement strand
TCTAACGCAGTTATACTACAGCTGACCAATCTAACTTCTTTTGATTATATCGCTGAAACTCACGAGGGTAATATATTACGAATAATAATCCATAATGATTTACTATATACTACAAATGGCCTATATGGTGCAAATATCTATAGTTTTGATAACAATCAAAATAACATTGCAGACTATTATGAACCACTCATACTAACACTATCTATTACAATCTCAATTTTATTTCTTATTGCAATAATCTCACGTATTGTTATCAGAAGAAAAAGAAGAAACAATTAGTAATTATTGTTTACTTCTTTTATTTTTTTTCTTTTAACTTTTGGTGTTAACCTTTTGTTTTGATTTCTTAACTTGATAACTAGTTCTAGGTAGACTCCTGCTGCTAGTAATGAGGTTACTAATTGGCATATAATTGATGGTAAGTGATAAAAACTAGGAACGATTATTATCAGAAGATAATTATTCAGACTGAAGAATATCCATACAATAAATGCTCCTAGTAGGAAGAAGTGACTAATGGGTCTTGATACAATAGTTTCGTCTAACAGCTCACTATTTCTTATGAAGTAATTTTGAATTAGCACCAATATTATAACAGAAGCAAATATGGCTTCACTGTATACAAGACTTACTGAAACTACCCTCCAACCAACATCTTCAGGTAAGTTGATATAAAACTCAAGTATGTAATATACAAGTTCTGTAAAAAAGAAGAGATTTGCAATTAACATAACAATCAAGAAAATAATTATGAGGAAGTGCAGATTTCGGCTTTCCTTTGTCTTTATTGATCTTCTCATTTTTCTTAATCCACTTGCGAAGAAGTAGAGCCCACAAATTCCAAGAAAAATGCAAATTGATGATATTATTATTTCATTCTCTAGATAATTAGTAGTGTGATAACCAAATAATTTAACATGAAGCTCACTACGAAACCATGATGACAAAGCTTTGTACCAAAACATTATGAAATAAGCTATTAGTATTACTGAACCAATCATTATTGGTTTTCTATAATCTGCTTCTTTGATTTCCTTGAAATCTTGAATGCTTGTAGGTTTTTCCATCTCGTAACCCTTCCAATAACTCCTAGTAATACATAGAGCTCGTTTCTATTTAATATTTCATGAGTAATAGTTTCAAAACCGTTTAGAAAAGAGATTTTTCATGACTGTTTTCTCTTTTCCTTTTTCGCTCTCTGGATGACGACTTGTATGAATCCTTCTTTTCCTATGCTATAGGCTACCTCATTTTCCTGGAATCTTTTTGCCATATGTTTTTTCACAAACTCGTATTCTTTTGCAGTTTCATTGTGTTCTCGTAAGTAATCTCTAAAAAGTAGAAAGTTTTCCCAATCTTCTGTTTTGTGTTTCCACATATGTAGTAGGTATTTCTTCTTTCCCTCTACTGGTTTTCTGAATAATCTTCTATTTGGCATGAGGCTCTCTATACTTGCCAGATATTCATATCCTAGTTTCTCAAGTTTTGGAATGCAATGTACTGCATCTCTTAACGTTTTGACTCCTATTTGAATATCTATCACAGGTTTTGCTACTATAAACGGTATTGCCGTACTTCCTATATGGTCTATGGTGACAACATATTGTCCTATTGCTTCCATTATTTTTTGCTTTTCCCTTTGAAATTTCTCTGGCCAAGAAGGATCATAGTCAACTAGTTCTACTTTTTCTTTACCCACTTTATTCACAGCAATTTTACTTGTAATTATTCCTCAGTCAATATACTTACAGTATAATTTTTCTTCCGGGCATACGCTTTCGCTTCTTCAAAGGTATCAAAGTACGCTAGAACATCATATGGTACAAAAATCTTTTCTCCCTCAAACTTGAGTTCTATCATTGGTCTTGCTATTAATTCAAGATCATCGGGGTCGGTGTCTAGTAATGCTACTTTCTTTTCCTTAGCATATTCCTTGCAAGTTTTGCATCTATTTGGTCCTCTAGCACAATGCATTCTTGCCATTCTTTTGAGTACATATTTTTCTGTCATTTTACTCAAGCCTTTAAAATGCTATCAATAATAAAAAGAAAGGTGCTAAAGAATTAATATCTTTTCGGGGTCTGACTTATTTTCGGCTGTTTTTGGTAAAAACTTGCACTATCCCTCGAGTCATACAGAACACTACAAAATTAGCCATTTTATCTAGTGTTGTGTTTACCTTGTGAGTTATTTCCATGACTGTTTTTGTCCCATCGAATTCAGCGTATGCTTTTCCGAACCCATCAAAATATTTCTTTTGTAATTCTCCCTCAAATGATTCGTATTCTTCTTGTTTTATCAATTTCTTTGGCATTAATTGCTCTGCTTGAATCATTAATACGAATACTTCTTTTACCATGTGTTCTTTTACGTTTTTGATTATTCTTTGATCAATTATCTCAAGTGTTTTCTTCATTGCTTCGCTATTGAAGTTTAATCCTGCTTCTGTTAATGCTTCATTTAACACATCTATTTCTTGTACTATTAATGGTATTTTTGTTAAGCCATTTTGTGTTGGGAATATTATTGATGAGAATCTTAAATTTGAAGTTGAGACTATTATTGCTTGTTTTCCTTTCAAGCTCACCATGGTAAATTTCTGCTTCTTTCTTGGAATTATTTCTCCTTGCGAATACATTTCACGAACTCTTAACGCTGTGTCCAATGGATCCATCTTGTTTCCTTCTATCCAATCTGGCAGAAATGAGCTGTTTACTTTGTCTCCTTCAAAATCAATGAATAATATCCCTTCCCAATTTTCTGATAGTTTTCCGACATTTCTTTGCTTTTCTACTACCAGGTCTTTGAATGTTGTTTTGCTTCCCCGTATTGCTGCTTTTTTCTTTCCTATATCCTGATATTCTAGCAACACCCTATCTATTAGATCACAAAAGTTCACCGGGTTTCCATAGGAGGTTCTCACCGCGAATTTCAGCATCTTTACTATTTCATCTTGATATTCTAAATAATCAACCAGTGCTACTGCTACGTCTATGAATTCTGTTTTATTGACTTTTCTTATTGCTCTTCCAACGATTAGTTCTTCACCTGTTCTGGTAGTAACTTTATCAATTTGTGCATGAGATATTCCGGTATAGAATTCCCCTAAATGTGCTAAGTTTTTCAAGAATTCCAAGTATTCACTTTTTTCTTGTGTCAATTTGTTTATGTAAGCAATTGGTCCAAGAATTATATCGAATGTCACTAAGAAGACTGCTTTTACTCCCATTTCTCTCAAAATGGGCTTGGAGAAAGTGGATATCTCTAATTCTTTTATGTGTTCTTCCTCATTGGACATTCTAGTGCACCCCTTCGTTGGGCGTCGTTAAACGAGGAACGATTGTTGTCCATCACTATATAAGGTTTTGATGGTAATTGGCAACTATTTCCTCTTTGACTTTCGTTCTCAAATACTTTTGAACGTTTGTATTTTTTGTCGGAGACCTATTGTTCAAGCTATACTCATAATAGTTAGTTATATAACTAACTTTTTCTGCATTTTTCGTCTTCTTTTTTATGAAAAAAAAACATGCTTCTTACAATTTTCTCTAGTATTTACTTTGTTTTTCTTGTTTTTAAGGTTTGTAGAAAAATTATCCTTAGATTTTTGTCGGCAAATTGTTTTCTTTATCTCATTAATATCTCGATATTGCGGATATTTATATTTTAGAAGATTACATATCTAAGCGTAGTATATTCTGAGGAGCGCGAACACATGCCAGTTGAATTGGACTATTGGGCAGAGAAATTACAAACAGCTTATACTGAGCGTGATCATAAGAAAGAATACGTTCTCAAAGCTCCAACCAAGAAAGAAAATTCTCAGTCAATAAAAAACAAAGCGTTCTCAATTTTTGAATCAGATTAGAAAATGCTTTTCCTTATTGGAATTCTCTTTGATCTTTTACTCGAGCAAATATGATTTTACAGATGTTTTTATCTATATCTTCTTTATTGTCTTCTGATGCTTTCAAGCCGATTTTTCCTAATTCAGCGATTAATAGTGTTGTGGATTCACTTTCTGTTAAAAGCAGACCTAATTCCAAAGATAATTTCTTTAACAATTTTGCTCCTGCTACAAGTTCCTCTGAATTATCAAATAACTCTTTTAGGTATTCATCTCGAACTATTATCCATAAATCCTTCTCAGAAGCCTCTTTTAGTTTTTGTCTCATAGTTACTTCAGTGGTTAATTTCTGTGAATCTTTTTCTTTAGCTAAAGCGTTTTTCACCTTTACAACCAAAGCAGGATCTTTTTCGATGATTTTTCCTAATTCTATCCTTAAATCCTCTCGAGTAGAATAGATGTCCATAATTGTTTCTTCTAACAATCTAAGTACCTTTTCGTCTACACTTAGACCAGGATATTCTTCTGCCCCCGCTGGTGATAATCTATACATTAATTGGACATCAAATTTCTTCATCAGTTTAGCGACATTCATTTGTGGGATTCCAAATTCATTCAATATTCTCTCAAGAAACTCTTTTGCAAAATAGGAGGGTTTCTGTCTATGTGTTTTAGTCGCGATGTCGAAGTTCTCTCTCACCAGTTCATGGATAACAGTTTGTACCTTGTCGACAGATAATCCTTCAACATTGGTTATTGTGAGTGCAACTTTGTCATCTATTATGCCATTTTTTTTCGTAGCGACTCCTGGACTACCTTCTTTCTTCTCTCCACTCAGGGATTTCATTGGATAATCGATTCCTGTTTTCAAATCCAATGCTTCATATTCCATGATGAGTCTGTTCTCTAGAATTAATTCAGAAGCAATACGCCAATTCATTTGTGATTTATCCTTTTCACTGATTCGGAGATGTTTTTGGATCGTTTCATATTCTTGTATTGCTTTGTTTGCCCACCCTTTACTTTCTAGTTCTGAAAGAATGAATTCAATTGAATCCATATTTGCACCAAATCTACTAATTAGCCCTTCAATAATTACTTCCCCTTTCTCCAGAGCTTTTTGGCGCATATAACATATGATACTTACAGCAGCATCATAGAAATTAGCTCTTTTGTGATCTTGCACCCAAGAGAACAACATTGGTTTGATTGCTTCGGCTGTTATATAGGATCTTTCAATAACATACAGAGCAGAATCTTCTTTTTCTCCTGCTAAATCGCCAAAAAGAGATCGGTCCAAAGTGATGAGTTTTGTTACTCTTTTTAATAATTTCTTTGGAAAATCATTGGTAACGTATTTTATCCAAAACCCTTCTTCCATGGAGAAGCGGATTAGAAATGAATAAATGTCGGGTAATTCATATTTTGCTTCCTTTAAACGGTTTATCTCGTTTTTAAAGTAGTTTGCTGATAATTTTCTGGGGATGTCATATTCAAATTCGAGGACAAAAACAGCTTTTGCTATTTGCTCTTGTAATTCAAACTCTTTAACGATACTTTTTATCTCTTGGTCAGGAACTACTGCTGTGCGTTCGAGAATTCGATCTTGGTCAGTTGTTTTGATTTTATTGAACGCTTCCACTGCTTCTCTTAAAACCTCTTGACTTGACAGGTCACCAAGATCACGTTCCAACATTTGCTTTTTTACTCCATTTATTCAAGTTCTTTACAGTCACTTTGCTATTTTCAATTCCTCTAAAATAGCAAGAACACTTTTTCATTTACTTAACTTATTGTAAAGTATTTTTAAAACACAAATGGTATCGGCAAATTGCTCTTGTTTTGAAATATATTTGATGGAAATCGCTATAAAAGTGATTAATCAAAAATTTCTGAATTATCTTCTTTGACATTTTCTTCTTCTTTCTTTTGTTCTTCTTCTTCACTTTTTCTGGAAAAATAGATGACTACAAAGAAGAATCCACAACCAAGGAGAAAAACTCCAAAAACAATCCAGAGGGTCACTTCAAGAAGTGCTAGAACAATAGCTAAAACCCAACAGAGTATGATAGCTATTAGCATAAGATCGAAAATTAATGCTATACCGACATCTTTTACATCTTCCTTTATTGTAGACATTTCTCTCACTTTACATACTGTTAGGTTTGTTAGTATTTATTGCTTTTTTAGTTTTTGCCAAGAATTAAAATTTACTCTAGAATGCTACTTTTAAGCAACAATATTTTAAATTCCTATGTTGTAATGTTATTAGTTTAGTAAATTTAAACAGGAGATAACAATGTATCAATATTTCATTGCACCCATTATTGGATATCTATTGGGTTCTATACCTTTTGCATGGATAATTGTAAAACTCGTAACAGGAAAAGATGTTCGCGAAGAAGGTTCACGTTCTGTTAGTACAAGAAATACTGTCCGAACGGCTGGTTATTTCTGGGCAATTCTTACTGCTGCTCTTGATATTACCAAAGGATTTCTTGCTGCGTTTCTGGTACGATTTTATTTAACTCAATTACCTGTGGCGTTAACACCTGATATGTCAATCTTTTGCACTGCTCTTGCAGGTATAGGAGCGTTTGCCGGACATTTATGGATGCCCTGGTTAGGATTCAAAGGAGGAAAAGGATTCGCTGTTTTTTCTGGAGTACTCATTGTGCTGAATCCCTATGGAATCTTAGTTTGGTGGTTAAGTCTTCCAATATTCCTAATTATTATCAGATACGGCTATCTTGGAGGATTAAGTGCAACCATAACTGCTTCTCTTTTAGGCATGTTCTTCTTTATTTTTGGACATGCAAAAGGAATACCTAATCCCTATTGGAGTGATTGGGGTGTTATGGTTCATGGATTTGGTAGTGTCATTGTGCTTTTACTGCGGCTAATTCCGGATTTCAAAGCTATGAAAGCAGGCGAAATCAAACGCTGGTCAGGTATAAAAGTTTCACAATGGATGCGGTAAAAGTTAAAAACAGAAATTAGCAGTTTGTATGCTGCTTTTTTCTTTATTTTATTTTTAGAAGAAATTTAAGTTTTCTATTATCAATTTATTTTGTTTTCATGATTCTTTCATGAACTTTCTTATTTTTAGGCAGGGTAAATTTAAATGTCGAACCTTTGTTTTTTCCTTCTGATTCTGCTAATACTGTGCCCCCGTGAGCTTCTACAAGGCTTTTCACCACAGCTAATCCTAAACCTGAGCCTGGACTTTTCGCATCTACTTTTACATATTGTTCAAAAATTCGTTTCAAATCTTTCTTGTATATTCCTAATCCGTTATCAATCACTGAAATTTCTATGAAATCCTTTTTGAGATTCTTAGCATTGATTTGAATTTTACTTTCTTTTTCTGTGAATTTAATCGCATTAAGAACTAGGTTCTTAATTATTCTCACAACTTGTTCTTTGTCGCACCAAGCACTTAATTTTTCTGGAATATTGTGTGAAACGATGAATCCCTTGTCTATTATTACAGATCCTACAGCAGTTAAAGAATCAGAAACAATGTCTCTTAGTTGGTATTGTTTGTTTTTCAGTGTGTATCCTTGAGTTTCTAGTGTGGAGTGATCCATAATATCAAGAATACTTCTTGAAACATTTGCTAGATTGTTTCGTAAGTATTCAATGGTTCCATATACTTCATCACCGAGCTCGCCTAATTTTCCTGAGAGTATTTGATCTAATAGTTCTTTTGAGCTTTTTAGTG
Organism: Candidatus Heimdallarchaeota archaeon; assembly: GCA_030629105.1. Classification (GTDB taxonomy): domain Archaea; phylum Asgardarchaeota; class Heimdallarchaeia; order JABLTI01; family JABLTI01; genus JABLTI01. The sequence continues at coordinate 1,593 of DAOVPS010000135.1, read as the reverse complement.
GATCTAATAATCCTGTTGAGGTTACCTCCATGAAATTTGAGCGCTCTCTATTTACTTCTTGGAGTTTTTCGTTGAGCTCTACTAATTTTACATAAGAAGTTGTTAGCTCTTCTTCTTGTAATGCAAGCTTTGTTACATCTTCACACAAGACTAGTATCTCTGTAATTTCTCCTTCCTTATTAGCCATAGGTACGACTTTCAAACTTATAATTGTAAAAAGCTGAGGGAGTTTTTCATCTAGGTTTTTTATCTTTAACCGATTAACATCCACTCTTTCTCCAGATAAACCCTTTTTGAATAATTTAATCAGGGATGTTGGAAAAGCACCATTTTGCTTATCTTTCTTGCCCTTTATGACGTTAATACCAACAAGCTCATTTCTTTTCTTCTCAGTCAGAATTTCTACTAAAGGATTCAAACCAGTCATAATGCCTTTAGAATTAATTGTTAAAATTGCTATTGGAGAATTTTCTATAATATTATCTAATTCTTGTCTTGTTCTTCTGAATTTCTCTTCGGGAACCAAGGCACTAAAAAGTGCTGAATGCAATTTATACATATCTGGAACAGAGGTTAATTGTTCATCTCCGATTGCTATTGTTGGAAGTGACATAATATCGTATTTTTCTGCTAGTTCAGGTTCCTCGTCAATGTCCACTTTTCGATAGGTGATTTTTCCACCATAGGATGCTAATACTTCTTGAAGTACTTCCTCTGCTGGTGCACAGTACACACAGTCTTTTGAAGTGAAAAGGTAAATCTCGGTGTAAATGGTAGTTGTATCTGCGATAATAGATGCTAGTTGTTCATAAAGTTCGAGGAGATTATTATAAAGAGTTTGTAATTCCACATTTTTATTACGCAATTCTCTTTCGACGATTTTCCGATCACTAATATCAGTTATGATAGCATATGTTCCAATAGACTCCCCATCAGGACCTAATAGTGGTGTTCCGCTAATTAAAACTGGAACTTTTGAACCCAATTTCGATTTAAAAGAAATTTCATATTGAGATTTCTTCTTTTCAGTTATTCTTTTTTGTGATTCGCGACTTACTCGAGAACGATCTGAATCCGAAACTATATCCAAAGAATTCGTGCCAAGTAATTCGTCTTCTGTGTATCCTAGCATTTTACAGAAAATTGGATTGACATAAATTATGTTGAAATTCATATCAGAGGCAACAATTCCTTCTGGCATAGTGTCAACTAATATCTTGTACCATCCACTAGAAGTGAGGATCTTTTCCAAAATAGGATGAGTTTTGAAATCTCTCTCTCCGTTTAGTTCAGATTTCACTATTGGTAGCTCCGGGTACAAAACATAAAGTACATTGAATATACTCACAGTGTTTTGACCATTTTTCTCAAATAAACTTTCTGTTTTGGTACTTTTCGACGAAAAAATACGTTTTCTGCTTAATAAAAATTGTCCCGAGACCTTAGTCACCCTTCACTTTTTCATTACTTATATCTTGATTTATGCTTTTCTCGGTTCTTTTGTTCAGTTCTCCCCAAGCTCCTCCACCGGGGGTTTCTATTACGATTAATTCTTCTGCATTCACTGTTGTGGTTGTTTTACCTGGCAAGATT
>DAOVPS010000032.1:0-20034 GCA_030629105.1 Candidatus Heimdallarchaeota archaeon | reverse complement strand
ATAGGAACGTTAAAAGTTATTGGACGAAAGATCATACGTTCCTTATATTTCTCAACTTCTTTCTTATTAGAACCATTGCTCCAAAAGTTAATGCTATACATGGTAAACCAAAACTCATCGGAGCTGTATCTGTAGTAGCATTTAATTCCACTGAAAAGTAAAACTCTCCTGCTGCAGGTTCTACTATGTTGTCATACCCTAAATAACCGGTTTCATTCGGGGCTACGAAATCAGTAGTTTGAAGATAAATGTATAGTTTGTAACCAATTACCCCACTTTCTTCCAAGATGATAAATGATCCACTCCAGAAATAATTCCCAGTTCGGATCATGTCTATTTTTGGAAAATGACAAGTAAATGAAGGCTCGATTTGACAATATTGAATTTGTACACTTGTCACGTTTATGTTGTAATCAAAAGAAACTGTAACGGTAAGATTGGTTTGAGTTGTAACAACAACTGGTTGATGAGTAACTGAAAGAACAGCTGGTAGTGGAATAGAATCAGTATATTTAGCTGATTGCATTGCAACTGAAAGAACAAGTAATAATACAGGTAGAGTAATGAAGAATCCAAATCTTCTCTTTTTAATCAACATATTGCACCAGGTCTTCTATTATATTTATCAAAGTTTGTAACGGTCCCAGAGGAACCAACCAATAAGGAATCCTCCTGCAAGAATGAGTAAGATTCCGCTTATAATTTTGACTGCTTTTGTTGATGCTTGTAATCTATTGATTAATGCATCTTTAGAAAATCCAACGAGTAGTGTAATTATTATCATAAGTAATGCCATAGCAATTGAATACACGAGAAAAATCATGATGGCATTAAAGAAAGAACCAGCTTGTAAAGCACCAAGAACTAATCCAATAAGAATTGGGAAATTACACCCAATAGAAGCTAAAGCATAAGTTATTCCGTAAAGAAATAATTGTAAAAGTTGAGGAGCTTCACTAAAAGCTTTAGAGCGCTTCTTCGTCTTTTCTTGTTCTGAGTCATCTAACTCGGTTTTCTCCTTTCTCTTCCCAATATTTGCAATTGGACTGATAATTTTGCTCATATCAAAGGAAAACGGAGTAAACGTCAAAATTCCAAGAATAATCAATAAGCCGCCCACTGCGGGTATTATATATTCCACCCACTCCCAATTGCCTGCCGCTCCACCAGCAAATGATACAATTAAACCAATTATCATATAGAAAAGGAAAATACCAAGTGCAGCAGCTCCTCCCCATAAAAGTGATCGCAAAACTCGACGTCGTACTCTTGCTTTCGTATCTTTATCCTTTTCATCTATTTCATCTTCGCTTTTCTCAGTTTTCATTAAAAGATCTAAATTATAAGCCATATAACCAGGAAGCATTGGAAATGCACAAGGGGAGAAAAATGATAAAATACCAGCAAAAAATGCAACAGCCATGGTTCCCCCCAAACTGGCATTAATGCGTGTTGCTTTACCTTCAATTGTCTCCTGGATTTTCTCTCGCAAATTTATGTCCGCTGAAAATCCAATGTTTGCAAACGTAACATAACCTTCGCTATCAATGATTACCGTTTTTGGTAGAGTAACAACTGCATAAGCAGTAGTTAATCCAACTGTATCTAAAGCAAAATCCCAAGTAGCATTATGAAAATCTCTGTAATTTTGAAGATCTGTTACATTATCAGATAAATCTACATCAATAGAAAAAATAACGAGAGATTCATTGAATTCTTCTGAAAGAGCAACAAGCTCAGGCATCAACTCTTCACAAGGAGTACAATTCAAACTCATAAAATCCAAAAGAACAACTTTGCCTTGATGATCAATAAGTGTAAAATTACCACCAGATAAAGTTGAGACTGAAAAAGTATGTGCAGGTTCAAGATTGTTATAAGTCATGAAATAATAGGTTCCATAACCAATACCACCTAAAATGACTAAACTAGCAAGCACTAAACCAGTGATTTTTAGCCATCGAAAAGAGCTTTTTGGTTTGCTGTCGAGTTCTTCCATGAAAACTTCCTGTCCAATGAACTATCACATCTCATCATTCTAAATAGGGATAACTAATCCCAATAAGAGGTATTAATTATTTTATAAGGTCAAGTTTTATTTTGTTAATTTTCTTACTTGAATTCTTCGTATTGGGAGGATAATCAAATTAGCAAGGAAAATGGTTGCTAAAATTATTGGCAAAGTTAAACTTAAACTAGCAGTTATAATATGATCTCCCTCATCTACTGTAGTTTTACCAGCAACATCTTCACCTGTCACTTTAACTGTGATTATGTCTCCTTTCTTGACTGTTAAATCAAAAAATTTTATACTGTAGGTATCACCGGAATCTAATTCCATTATACCTGATTCAAAAGATGCTCCATTTTTCAATAGCTCAACTGAAGCATTAACCACCAATAAATCATCAGTTATTGTAGCTAATATCTCAAAAGTATGACCATCGGAAGCATCTATTTCTTTTATATCAGTTATGTTTACAAAAGGGCTTTCTGCGTCAACTAAATTATCAACATCTATTGTTATATTATCTGTTGTTGATAATCCTGCAAAATCTTCCGCAATAACATTGATGGTGGTATTAGTTATACCATTTTGTGTGGCATTATAAATAGCTACAGGATCAACTACGAATTCATAATTGATTACATTTGTACTTGGTTTCCAGAAATCTTTAGAATCCGAGTAGCTACCCATCTCTAATTCATATCTTACGTGTCTCAAAGTATCGTCTGTGATATTAGCTAATACAACAAACCTATTATCAAGAACTGAAAATGAAGTTTTATCAGTTTCAATTTCATTTATTACTGGATCAGTGCTATCACTGAAGGATAATAAATCATCAATCATATCGATTAAATGCGGAGTTCCACTCACCCCAATTTCAGAGTAGTAAATATACTGTGTTTTACTGAAAAGTACTAGAGTCGGGTAACTATTTACATTATAATAATTAGCCATATTTACAGTATCTCGGAATATCATCCAATTCATATTGTATGTACTTGCAAAATCTTCAAGAACAGTTTCATTAGCAACTTCTTCGGATTCTATGTCTATGCTCATTAAAACAAAGTTTGAGTTTCCGAAATAATTATCATTAATTTCTCGTAAAAGTGGCATAGCTATTATACAAGGTGTACATCCTGTAAAGAAGAAATCCATCACAACGACTTTTCCTGCAAGAGATGAAAAAGTATAATTTGTGTCACTCATAATATCTTCTAAATTCCAATCCATTGCTGGTGCTCCATTAGGAAGAACATTCGGTGTTATAACTTCATCAATTGGGTTTTCAACTGCACCATCAATTTTAATGAATGAGAGAATCATTGGAGTTATCAATAAAGCAACTAAAATGAGAATTCTCTGCTTTTTCATTTTTGTCAACCACACGAATCAATAGATATCAAACTAATTATTTCTTATGATTCATTCCATAAAAAATAACCTCTTTAAAGATGAAAGTGAGTAAACTAATCCTTTACTCACTTATCTTTTGTTTTTCCTCAATTTTTACGGATTCTTCTATGATTTTTTCCTTTTCATCTCTCATCTTCGCAATAATATCAATTATAGGAATTACAGCTATAATTAATCCTATAGTTGTAAAAACCATACCAAAAGAAAATTCTAGAACGCGTTTAATATGTAATGTGTTTACAATTTTTGTATCAACCTCAAAGTCAATTGATGTGTTCCAATCAACAATTAAGGCAACAGCATACAGAGTCATTTTATCAGTCAAAGTGTAGTTTATTCCAGTAGTCTGATTTTGAGTTAATGAATAATGAACTAATGAATTTGCTATGAAATTTTGCGTGATGTTTCGATAACTCGATATTAGCCAGGTGTAATTATAACTTGAAGTATTATTGTAAAGACTAAATACTTCAGTTAAGGATTCATCAACATTCGTAAATTGCTCTTCATTGGCAATCACTGCAGTAATTTCGCATACTGAGTTATTCCCAGCAAAAAGACCGGTCATGCTTAAAGCATCATTTTTATCTAACTCAAAATTCCGTGTTGTTCCATAGAATATTTCATTCTGAGAGAAATTAAGCCATTGATTATGTTCTTGATCCTCCGCTCGATTTAAACCAAAACCGGGGCCTAGAGTTAATCCAAAAGTAAGAAGAATTAAACCACCAACTATCATTGGATTTCTTAACTTGAGTAATTTCTTGAAGAAATTGTTTGGTTTTTGACGTTTTCTAAGCAACAAAACTACTGAAGTAACCGGGAATAAAATTATCCAAGTTAGAAATGACAAGAAGTGTATTGGAAATTCGGTAATAAAGAGTTCAATATATTGTGTGCCAAAATAATCTATTTTTTGTTGGGGTGTAAGATTGAATAACGAATTGTCTATTCCCTCTTTGAAAGATATACTTGACCAATTAAACTTTAATTCTTTTAGGAAATAAACTGTGTCGAGATCCCAAACCATAGAGACATTCCATCGATACATTCTGTTATCAAAAGGATAGAACAATAAGACTGGACCTGGATTTAAATCCATTATACTGTGAAGGATAAGGAAAGCACAAGCAATTATTATTGATCGCCAAATCAAACTAGCTTTTTCCCCAATGACTTTTTTCCTAATTAGCTTCTCAAAACTCAACCATCCAAACACTCCGAGAATAATGAACGTTGGCCAAACAATAGAATGGAAATACGTTCTATGAATGTAGAAAAGCGTATCAACATCGGGCAAAAATGAAAAAAGCGTTAGAAGAGTAAATAACCATAATTTCTTTTTGAAAATTTGTCGATTCTTCTTACCCATTAATACCCAGACAATTATTGCTGCTAAAGCTATATGTGTTGTTGGTAAAGTCATCAGAAACAAACGTCCTTAGACTATAGTTTACTAGTTTCCTTTTTACCTTTTAGTCAATTCACAAAAAAAAGGCACTGCTTTAATAACATAAATGAAGAATATTATAAACTGAAGTAGAAAGAAGTAACTTGTGATAGGATTAGCATGACTTTTGAAGCAGTAATTTTCGATGCAGATGAAACGATTTTCAACAATCAAGGAATACATGAAATTGTAACGAAGAGAGTATTAGTTAGTCTAGGGTTGTCAGAGGATTTAGTTGATCAAGTTCACTCAAAGTGGGATGGATTATATTTTTCAGAACAATCTCGAGTTGTCGAAGAAGTTGGTTTTTGCATAGATCGAGAAAATATGGGGAGATCTCTAGTATTAGCACTAAAAGCATTTGGCAAGGAAATATCCATAGAAGAAGCAGATAATTACTGGGAGTATATGCGACAAGAATATAGTAAGAGATCTAAACCTTATCCTGATGCAATAAGTTTGATTAATTATTTGGAGAAGAAAGGAATCAGGATGGCAATTGTCTCAAATGGTGACACAGAAATTATCCATAAACGACTTAACAATGCTGGAATAGAACACCATTTTGAATTTGTAATTGCTCCATGCAATGAGTTTCCCTTATCAAAACCTGGCATGAAGATTTTTCATGAATCATTATCAAGATTAAAAACCACTGCTGAACAAACTGTTTTCGTGGGTGATAATCCTAGTTCTGATGTGATGGGTGCCAATCGTGTAGGAATGTTTTCTGTTTTAATAGATAGATACGGGGTTAATAGTGAACTTGAAGGTTTGCGAATACCAAATCTAAAAATAAGTTCTTTTGAGGAAATGAAAAGTATTTTCGAGAAATGAGTCTCCCTTAAGGTTTTTATTCTAAAATACTGATATGCCTATGGAGTGTAATAAAAATAAAAGCAGTAATTTTCTATTTTAGTGGAACAGGAAATACTTGGTGGGTCGCGAATCAAATCGAAGAAAAATTAACTCAAAGTGGAATTGAAACAAAGAAATATTCCATCGAAGCTGAGGAAATTAGCGATAACAAAAAAGTACAAGCATTAATAGAAGAAGCATCTTTAGTTGGTTTCGGTTATCCAATTTTTGGCTCAGATTTACCATTAACATACATTGATTTTATAAAATCATTATCCAAGAACAAAGGAAAACATGCATTCGTCTTTACAACAATGATGCTTTTCAGTGGTGACGGAGCGCTAGTCGCTGCTCGTAAACTAAGAATGAAGGGATTCAAAGTAAAACAAGCAACAAATATTCGTATGCCAAATAATGTCAAATTACCTTATCCAATTGTTAGATCATTTCCTATGTCTAGTGAAGAAGAAATAACTAAACTAAAAGAAAAAGCTGCAAAAAAAGTCGATAAATTGGTTAAAAAAATAATAAAAGGAAAAAGATGGTTGCAAGGCTGGGATCCAATCAATGTTTCTGGTGGTTTATCGCAAAGAGTACCTATGAAATTAATCGGTTGGACAAGATGGGCTCGTAATTATTTTGTAGAAAAGGAAACGTGTACAGAATGCATGCTATGTGTGGAATATTGCCCAACGAATAATATTCGATTTGAGAATGAAGAATTTATTTGGGGCGATGACTGCAATATTTGTATGAGGTGCTATAATCTCTGTCCAGAAGACGCTATTCAGTTTAAAGAAGGAACTCTAAACAAAGAGAAATATCCTCGCTACAAAGGACCGGGCGATGGGTTCAATCAAAACAAATTGAAGGAGTAATAACCAATTACCTTTCATTTCTTACTCTTATTTTATTCTGAATGCATATTTTTAAAAATACGAAGCTAGGATTGTCTAAAACATGGGTGTGTAGTAGAGCTTGGATATTGCGCCCGCCTGCGGAGTGGGAGATCGGCGGTTCGAATCCGCCCACACCCGCCACTTTTGCATAATACTTACATATCAAAAATCAAAAGTAGTTTTGTGATTTTGCTATGAGTAGTAATGTTCGACAAGCTCTTGCTCAAGGTAAATATCTTACTTTCACACCCCGTGCTCTTAAACAATTCAAAAAGTTGCAAGAGAATCGTGGAAGGGAATATGAAAGTCTTGTTTATGCTTTAGCATGTAATTTAGGAGATGAACCATTTCGAGCTCATCTTGGTGATCGAGGATTACCAAAAGATTTCTCTGGTTATGGTATTGGCCATTTCTATAAGACTATTTTTCGTCTTGGCAATAGGTTTAGTATAAATGTTATACATCATGATTTTCCTCGAAGAAATCCTGATACTCTGTTTAAAGTTTATTTTCGAACTTCACTTCTTAGTGGACAATGGGTTGATACAATTACAAGAATCACTCGTACTAAAATAAAAACGAAGCAATAAAATTTTGAAATAAAAAAATTATTCGATAGGCGTTTGGAGTTTGGCGGTTCAAATCCGCCCACACCCGCCACTTCTAATTTCTTTTTGTCATAAGATTAATATTAACTGATTTGATTTAGTTATTTGGTTTAATTCAAGTAGGAATTGGGTTGATTAAATGAAGATATCTAATCTTGTATCTCGTGGGGTCTTATTGTTTATATTAATTTCAAGTTTGTTCATTTTTACATTTTGTGATTTTTCACTTACTACTATACAAATGCCAATTGCATTCCATCCTTTAAATGTAAGAAAGAAAACTCTTACACCTCATGTACCAATTGTAGTAAATGGTGATAGTGGTTTTACTGATTATGGTTTTCCTGGAGACGGTTCACGTGAAAATCCATTTCTGATAGAAGGCTACAGTATTATTAATTCAACAGATGCTGATGGTCTTGTTGTTGGGAATACAACTAAACATTTCATAGTTCGCAATTGTTATATTGAAGTCAATGGTGACGGTCTTCGTGTTAAGAATATCTCCAATGGAACCGCAGTTATAGCTAACAATCAGTTCCAAGGGTGCGATTCCGATGCTATTGTGGTTGTGTATGCTGATTTTACTATTGTTGCTAACAATATAGGATTAGAAGACCATACTGGTTTGAGAATTAGTTATTGTGAAGGTGTATACGCATACAATAACACATTCGTTGGTGGTTCCCCTGCAGGATATATCTGTGCATCTGGTATTTATTCCTCGTACTGCGATGATTTGATTCTTGTCAATAACTCATTAGATGACTTTAATCGAGGAATTTTCACAAGAGATACTTCAAATTCCCTATTAGCCAATAATACTATTTTAAGCTCAAAGGAATATGGAGGAATTTATCTCTTTCAAAGTAGTGACAACAACTTAATTATCAATAACACTGTTTTGAGTAATTCCTTTCTTGATGGTATAAGATTATATAATTGTGATGAAAATGAAATCGCCTATAATACTATAAAAGACAATAATGGTTATGGTTGTAACATAAAAACAGGATCACTCTACAATGTAATTCATCATAATAATTTTGTAAATAATGGTTATGGGGCCTCTCAGGGATGTGCTTCTTCAAACTTAAATACTTGGTATCTATCAGGTATAAATGAAGGCAACTTTTGGTCTGATTGGATTGGTTCTGGTTTTTATCCAATAATTGGACCAGCAAATTATGATTTGTATCCATTAAGCTCTCCTGCAATTATGAATTGGTCTGATTTTCCATTTGACTATATTATAGATGATATTTACGAGGAAAACGATTTTATTGAAAATGCTCCGGAGATTCCATTTAACCTGTTACTAAATTTAATTTACTTAGACACTGATTTCTTCAGACTTAATTTAAATGTAAATGATTTCTTTAGTGCTACAATTGAATTTGATGAAACAGAATTTAATCTTGATATCTATTTACTTCCTCATAATTACAGTGGTTCAGTTGAAGAAATTCTTGCTTTTGGTGAAAAAAACACTTCACCAGAAACGCTAAATTATACTGCTCATTATTCTGGAATCTACTATTTATGGATAAATTGTTATGACGGAGTATCGACACCACAAAACTACACATTGTTAATTACTTTAATTAAAAACTCAGAAACTACTACATTGTCAATTTACGTTTGGACAATTTTCTCTATCGTTTCCTTAACAAATATCATAATAATTGTTGCAAGAAAGTTGAAATGAAACTCTTCTATCTTCGAGTGGGAGATCGGCGGTTCGAATCCGCCCACACCCGCCACTTCCCTTTAGATATGCTATAGATTAAACATTTTTATTTTGAGTTTTGATCTAACTGAAAATCTTTTACTAATGATAGTAATTCCCGCTAAACCAGCAATTAGAACAATAGAATAAACAGATAATGATTTTGTTGACTGATAAGTCAAATCAGCAATTCTAATAGATTTGCAATACACAAAATTTTTAATTTCAGTTCCATCTGCTTCTGGAAGAATCTTTGCTAATTCCTCTACTAAATTTAGCTTTGCAACTCTTTCATAGTTCCGATCATGGTAAATGTAAATTTCTCGATTAGTAATGTCAAAGATATTACTATACCGTGTTCTATATTCTCCTTCACCGTGTACAGCATCCAACACATCACTACATGCTTTAATTGTTAGACTATCTTCAGTTGTGATATCTTCTAACATAGAACATGCAGTCTCATAACGTTGACATGGATAATGACCATTTTCAATATTGGCTAAATTGAAATTAGTTGACACCAAGTATGATGTATTATTAATTTGTGTAAAAGCAAAATTTCCATCTGCATCTACACTAGCAACAACTGCATCTCCAGATGCATCAGCAAAATGAATTTGGCACCCCATATATGTTTGAAAATAATGAGTTGTAAACCATTCAATAGTCTCATTTACTGTACTACACTCCCAAAGAATTTCAAAAAAAGGATGAATATATGGAAAGGATATTCCTGACGAGTAGTTTACTTCTGTAGGCGGTAATCCATTTGAATCTAAACATAATCCCTTATCATTCATTCCTCCTTGTGGATTTCCATCTACTTTTGGATCATTGTTATCGTCAAATCCGAAAAATACTCCCCCATTTATTTGTATATATCCTGATGGAGTATATCTTTCTTGACTTGGAATTAACCATATATAGGTTCCATCATATTTGTAATCTTCATTATTACTGAAATATATCTTTTCACCAATTGTAGTTGTGAAAATTGTGCATGACTCTGGAATATATATTCCACCATCACCATTTGGTTCACTGATACTGCTTGACTTGTAAGTTATACATAAAATATTGATTAACGCGAGAACAAGTATGATTTTTATTCCTATTGTTGTCTTGCCCATGTCTTCACCAACCAGAATTAGGCAATCGATTTATTATACGTAATCAAAAATCCTGGTTTTGAATGCTTGAAAAAGCTGTTTTGGAGCATATCATGAATTGCTAATAATGTATCTTATCTGAAATGATTTTTCCTTCTTCAGAAATTTCTACTCCTTCCATCTCCAATAAAGATCGCTTCATTGCTAATCCTCCTTGGTATCCTCCAAGTTCACTATTACTTCTTATTGCTCTATGACATGGAATGAAGATTGGGAAAGGGTTCTTTGCTAACGAGTTTCCAACTACTCTTGCTCCGTTAACAATTCCAATATGGTTAGTAATTCGTTTGTAGGTGCTAATCCACCCTCTTGGGATGTTGTATTCAGCTATGAGAACTTTCTTTTGTATTTCTGAGCATCTATCAAAATCCAATAATTTCAAATCAAATTCTACTTCTTCACCTTTGAGATACCGCTGAATTTTTTTCACTTGTTCGTCAATTGCTGATGATGATCTTAGATTAATATCTTGGAATGCTTCTGCTACTTTTTCCTCAGATTTCAATTTATGATCACCAAGAAATATTCGTTGTATTAGAACGTTTGAATTATATTTTTTCCAGACAATGGTAAAATCACCATAGTTTGAAGGAAAAGTAGTATAATTCAGCATCATCATGGGTTTCCTCATTTGTTATTAAATCTTATTTTTTATAGAATTTCTAATTAATAATATCTCTCATATTTAGAATCAAATGTTCTTTCTTTTAAATTATAAGGAGAAACCTCTTTTAAGTTTCTTTTGTTAGTCTTAACATATTAGATCTATTTCTTGCATTATGATGAAGGAGAAATTTCCCATGGCAATTTATCGTTGTACTGTTTGTAATTATCTTTATGAAGAAGATGTTAGAGGAGTGAAATTCTCTGATTTGCCTCACTCTTATACTTGTCCGGTTTGTGGAGCCCCAAAATCTGCTTTTGTTTTATTAGGAGGAAAAAAAAAGTCTGAAAAAACAGATACAACTGTTGCTGAAAAAATCATTGAGCAATTAGTTGCTTTTGGAGTTAAGCATGTTTTCGGTATTCCGGGAGATTCCAATTTACCATTAGTTAATGCGATTCGGAAAAACGATAATATTGATTTCATTCTTGTTAGGCACGAAGAAACAGGCGCCTTTATGGCTTCTGCTCATGGTAAAATTACCGACAAGTTAGGTGTCTGCATGTCCATTGCTGGTCCTGGTGCCACAAATATGATCACAGGTTTAATGGATGCTGCGACTGATAGGAGTCCTGTCTTAGCATTAGTCGGGCAAATACCTGAAGTGTATCTTGGGAGTGAAGCGTTCCAAGAAATAGATCAAATCGAGCTTTTTAGACCGTTTTCAGAATATGCAGAAACTGTTGCTCGATCAAATCAAGCTATCAAACTTACTATGATGGCTGCGAAATACGCTCTTAAGAAGCCGGGTTTATCCGTTCTCAGTTGTCCAACTGATGTTCTTGCTGAAACGATTGAAGATTCAATAATTCAACCAGAGAAGCGAATATTCCAAAGCGAAGTCGTTGCAACAGATGATGAGATTAAGAAAGCTATAAAGCTAATCGATGGTTGCAAGAAACCAGTAGTTTTTGGTGGTTGGGGGGCACGTCATTGTGGTGATTTACTTGTTGAATTGGCTGAGAAATTAAAAGCTCCAATTGCTACAACCTCTCGAGTGAAGGGTGTTGTTCATGAAACTCATGAATTAGCTTTGGGTGTGTTGGGATCAATTGGTACAAAACATGCTGCAAAAGCCATTCAGAAAGCTGATCTCATTATAATCATAGGATCAGGGTTCAGACAAGCAAACTTAGTTCCTGCAGGAGTCAAGATTCTACAAATTGATAAAGATCCTACAAGAATTGGGAAAACATTTGATGTGAATGTTGGCCTCGTAGGTGATGCTGGTTTAATTCTTCAGAAAATAGTTCCTCTTGTTAAAGAAAAAACAGAAGATGAAGAGTTTTTAGCTGAAGCCAAAAAGATGAGGGCTGAGCACTTTGCGGAACTCGAGACAGAAGGAAAAGATTTCTCAATACCAATAAATCCTGGATTTGTTATTCAGGCTCTTAGAAGAAATTTCAAAAAAGACACTATTTTTACCGTTGATGTTGGTGATCATACATATTGGTTTTACAAGAAATTCATTTGTGAAGGTCACAGAACGTATCTCAATGCCAACATTGCAAGCATGGGTTTTGGTTTGCCTGCTGCTTTAGTTGCGAAACTTGAATATCCCAAACAGCAAGTTGTTTGTGTAACTGGCGATGGTGGATTTGCTATGTTAATGGCAGATTTTACCACTGCTGTACGAGAAAAATTGAATATAGTTGTTGTGGTTTTCAATGATGGCGTTCTAAAGAACATCAAAAAGGAATTACTTCGAGATGGATATCCTGTTTTTGGAGTAGAATTTCCAAATCCAAATTTTGCAGAATTCGCAAACTCTTGTGGCGGTTTCGGTGTAAGAGTAAAAGATCCTAAGAAATTAGATGTAGCATTTGAGCAAGCTCTACAATCAGGAAAACCAGCATTAATAGAGATAATCTCGGATCCAGATAAAATGGCTGCATCAACTAAACGTGTGGATTGAAATCTACACGTATATACTTCTTTTTTCATTTAATCTCGACTATAGTACTTCTATGAAAAAGTGATTTGTTAACCTTAACTCCCATTTCTTCGTAAAGTTCAATTGGCACTGAAATATCTGCTACAAATAATCTTCCAAGAAATTGTTTGGCTGCTCTATTCAGAAAAGCTGTTTTGGGTAATGCTAAAGTCATTGTAATATCAGCTTCAATTGCTGGTTTGAGAACTAATCCTTTGGTACCTTCTATACCGGATGGAATATCTAAACTTATTATTGGTAGATTAGATTCTTTTGCTTTATTGATTAAATGTTTATATTTACCTCGAGGATTCCCTTTCAAACTATAACCCAGTAAAGCATCAATTATGAGTGTTCTTTCAGATTTTTTGTCAAGTAGTTTATCAAAGTCAGCTATATTGTGTAGGATTTTTATTTTTAGCTTTTTTAATATTTCAAGTTGTTTAGCAGGAACTGCTTTTAATGATCCTTCTTCACTTGCAAGTAAAACAGTAACAGAAAATCCCCAGTTATGCAGTCTACGAGCAGCTCCTAATCCTCCTCCACCATTATTTCCTTTACCAGCTAAGATTATAAAATTCTCAACTTCAGGATAAAGAGTTTTACTTAGTAAAGCAAGATTATAAGCAGCATTCTCCATCATTTGAACTAATGATATCTGATATTCTTCCATCATTAATCGGTCTACTTCTATCATTTGTTCAACAGTTATGAATGGGATTGAATTTGCTGGTATAATTGGGTAATGCTGATCCATAATCATACTTACCAATTGAAATTAAAAAAAGCTTTTATTCTAATTCTGAGATTGAAAGATTAATATTTGTTAAATACTAACGTTTGTGTTAGCAGACAGTTAATGAATAGTTCAGGTGCATTTCATGGTAAGATTTCTCACGAAAGTCATGTTGGTTTTAGAACCAACCATTCTAAAAGATCATTACCATGAACATCTGAGAGAGATCACTGCTCATCACAAAGGAAACCTCCTTCAATTAATAGGAGTAGATCCAATTGTTTTTCGAACTAATACCTCTCGAGGGGAAGTTGATTTACAAATATGGGTCACAACAGTCACCGGGACACCTTTAAACCGAGTAATTTTACCCTTCTACTTTGTGGGAGCAAGGAAATACATCTTCATGTGCGGATCCAAAAATGCACACAATTTCGTGAAAAATACCTTGGAGATTGTTCAAGACAAAATAAATGCTGTTTACGAAATAGTAATACTCACACCTAAAATTGAAAACAAAAAAGCCTATTCACAAATGAAGACCAAATTTAGAAAAGTTTTCAGAGAAAAGTACCTTAAGAATTTTTCATTTCATCAATGGGAAAATCCAGATGATATTGCATCCCTCTTAAGAGATTTAGTAGAAGATATAGTTGTCAATATACAACGTACAACAACATATATTCCAATAGGATTTAACTTGGAAACCATAGAGAATTTAGTAAAGAAACAGGGATTTGATATCAATGAAAAACACGAAGTATTACTTAAACAAGATGATATCATATTCCGAGTAAGTTTACAAAACAATGATGTCCAGGCTGAAATAGAAGATTGCTCCGATTGTGAGAATAAATGTAAAGCTACAAAGAAGTTATGCATTGTAGTAGCAGAAGAAGGACAGACTATATTACCTGGTTTAGGCGATCTTCGAATAATCTCGATTCTTTTTGCGATTAATGATAGTTCAATTTTAAAAATTAAAGGTAATAAACCACAAGAAGATGTTTCAGCTCAGATTAAAATTCTTCGAAAAACATTTGCCAAAAATTGCAAAAAGAAAAGAAAATAAAGTGACGGAGAGAAAAACCTCTAACCGTCTTTGTTAATCTACTTTTTCAGTAATCCTTTTTTCTTCAAGAATGGTTTAAGGACATCCATCAAATCGGGATGACCAATTTCTTGTAAGTCATACTTTACTCTAACAGTTTCATGCTTTATTTTGACGATTCGTGCCAAATCGATTGGTGTTCCTATCAAAACTAAATCACAATCAATGTCATTTATTGTTTTTTCGAGTTCGTCGACTTGTTTCTGACCATAACCCATTGCTGGAAGGATAATTCCTAAGTGATTGTATTTCTCAAAAGTTGCTTTAATGGATCCAACTGCTTTCGGTCTTGGATCTATAAGCTCCTTAGCTCCGAATTTCCAAGCTGCAAGTGCTCCTGCACCATATTCCATGTCACCATGGGTTAGAGTTGGACCATCTTCTACTACAAGAACTCGTTTACCCTTTATCTTCTCATAACCATCAACGGTCAAGGGAGAAGCTCCATCAATCACAGTTGCTTTTGGATTGACTCTCGCTATATTTGATCTTACAATTGCAATGTTTTCTCTATCAGCAGTTGCCATTTTGTTGATTATAACAACATCTGCAGTTCTTAGGTTAACTTCACCCGGATAATAACTAACTTCATGACCAGGTCGGTGGGGATCTGTTACCACAATCTCTAAATCTGATTTATAGAATGGAAAATCGTTGTTACCACCATCCCATAAAATAATATCAGCTTCTTTCTCTGCTTCTTTTAGAATTAGTCCATAATCAATGCCTGCGTAGAGAATAATACCATTCATTATGAGGGGTTCATATTCCTCTCTTTCCTCAATTGTGCAACGGTATTTGTCTAAATCATCTAAGGTTGCATATCTTTGACAAGCTTGTGAATTTAGGTCCGGATCATAAGGCATAGGATGACGAATCGCCACAACTTTTAAACCCATTTTGGAAAGACTGACTGCGATTTTTCGACTAGTTTGACTCTTTCCACATCCTGTTCTAACAGCACAAACTGAAATAACAGGTTTTGAGGATTCAATTGAGGTCTTCTTCTTTCCGAGCATCCAGAAGTTGGGTCCTAAGCCCATAACCTTTGAAGCTAAATGCATAACATAATCATAAGGTAAATCACTGTAAGAAAGCACACAAACATCTGCTTTTGTCTTCTCAATAACTTCTGCTAATTTTACTTCATCAAAAATTGGGATTCCCTTTGGATAAAGATTCCCTGCAAGTTCTTTAGGATAGGTTCGTCCTTCTATATCAGGGATTTGTGTTGCAGTAAAGGCAACGACTTCATAATTCTCATTATCTCTAAAATAAGTATTAAAATTATGGAAATCTCTTCCAGCTGCTCCCATAATGATAACTTTAGTAGGTGTCATTTGGTTTCTATCTCCAAAGATTGTTTCATTAAATCATCAATAAGTAAATTTCAAACAAAAGGTGAATTTTATGATATATAAAAAATAATTGGTCAATTCACTAAAGAGAGTAAACACCGATTTTTCAATATTTTTTTTAACAAAAACAGCTCAAAATCACTTAAAAAAGCATTCCACGAAACAAACACATTATTTTTAAAGTAAAATTTGTTAATAGTTTCTATTCATAAAAAGAAAGTAATTTTCACATTCGATTATGTCTACTATAGAAAATTAATTAAATCGAAGAAAATTGTTTAATAGTACTATAATAGAAAATAATAGGCGGAATTGTTTCGGAGATAAGAAAATGAGCGATACAACCTTTGAAGAAGAAATGCGCCCACCTGAAGAAGAAGGCGTTTTACTTGACGTCCGTGGAATTCGGACTTATTTCTTTACCGAGGAAGGCATTGTTAGAGCACTTGAAAACGTCGGGTATAAAGTTTATGAATCAAAAACACTCGGAATTGTAGGCGAATCTGGTTGTGGAAAATCAGTGAGTGCTTTATCTGTTATGGGCATTGTTCCTGACCCACCTGGTAAAATTATTGAAGGAGAAGTTTGGTTCAGAGGAGAAGATCTCAGAAAGAAATCGGATGCTGAAATGCGCACCATTCGTGGCAACAAAATTGCTATGATCTTCCAAGATCCTATGACTTCACTTAATCCAGTTCTTACTGTTGGCGATCAAATCATGGAAGCCATTAGGCTTCACCAAGAAGTAGATCTTCAAACTGCAAGAGAAAATTCTATTAAGATCATGGATTTAGTTGGTATTCCAAGTGCTGCTGATAGAGTTGATGATTATCCATTTATGTTCTCTGGAGGTATGAGACAAAGAGTTATGATTGCTATGGCTCTTTCCTGTAATCCAGAGTTGCTAATAGCTGATGAACCAACAACAGCATTAGACGTTACTATTCAAGCACAAATTTTGAACATATTCAAGGCTATTCGTAATGAGTTCAACATGTCTATTATGCTCATTACTCACGACCTTGGAGTTATTGCGGAATTGTGTGATTATACTACTGTTATGTATGCAGGTTATATTGTAGAATATGCTTCAACCATTGAAGTTTACAAGAACCCAATGCATCCATATACTATCGCATTATTAGGTGCAATTCCAAAACCGGATACAAGAAAAGATGATGATTTAACAATCATTCCTGGATCTATTCCGAATCTAATTGAACCACCTGATGGTTGTCGTTTCCACCCACGATGTTCCCATACTATGGACATCTGTAAGGTAGACATTCCAAAATTACGACAAGTTGCTCCACACCACACTGTTAGATGCCATTTATTCAACAAATATCCTATTTCAGAAGTCGAAGAGTACACAGAAAAAATGCGAGAAGTATATGTCGACGACCAACTTGATCTAATTGCTGAAAAAGGCTTCCGCAAACGAATGCAAAAAATCTTCAAAAGAAAAGAAACAGAAGAAGATTTAGGATAGAACTAATGAAGCAAATAATTGCTTCCACTATTTTCTTCTCTTTCCGCTTATTTTTTTATTTAAATCTTTAGTGATTTCAAGCGAAAAAATTAAATGATAATGAAGCTTCTATAATTGAAAACATGATAAAATGACCATTAATAATTAGAGTGTAAAAGAAAATGACAAAAATACCTCGGGTGAATATTTATGAATGTGCAGGCTGTGGTCTTTGTTCAATTGCCCTTTCCGCAGTTTTTCGTATGGCACCTGAGGGTAAATCCGAAGTATATGCCTCTGACAAAGCCGAAAAAGCAGCAATTCAGAAAGTCATGGATGATTGTCCAGTTGGTTGCGTTCATTGGTATGATGATGGAAAGTAAGACTAAACAAGAAGAACTATTCAGATTTCTGTATTGCTTATTTTAACCGGTTCTGAGAATTATATGATAACCAAATTGCGTTTTTACAACTCCAGAAATTTTTCCTTTCTCAAGTGCAAAAGCAGCTCGTTCAAATTCTTTCGCCATTTTACCTCGACCAAATTCTCCTAAATTTCCTCCTCTTTTCTTTGAAGGACAAGTAGATTTTTCTCTCGCAAGTTTAGCAAAGAGGTTTGGTAATTGTTTTGGATTTGCTGATTTGAGTTGGTTTAAAATTTCTTCAGCTTTGGAATGTTTTTCTACAAGGATATGTGATGCTTTTACTTTACTCACTTTTTTTTCACCTAAAGTTATTCGTTCAATTTTTCCTTATTAATAGTTGTATTTTTTTCCCCGGTAATATATGAATTTATTTGTAGTTAACTGTAATTTATGAAATCTAACAAAAGACTATTTATTCTAAAATCATGTTCCTCATTAATCTCAAAAACTAAACCCTAAAATTCATTTGTTTTGTTAATTATCTTAAGATGGTGAGAAAATGTTACCAGAATTCGTTGAAATCGCCCATGGTGCTGGCGGAAAAAAAATGGATGAGATGTTAGAAATTGTCATGAAAAACATCAAGATCAGAAAAGTTGGTGAAGGTATAGGATTAGATGAAAAAGATGATGGAGCAACTATTCCTATTGGAAAAACTCGAATAGTTACATCAATTGACGGTCACACTGTTCATCCGATATTTTTCCCGGGAGGGGACCTTGGAGAGCTGGCAATAACTGGAACGATTAATGATGTCTGCGTAATGGGAGGGAAACCATTAGCGATTCTCTCGAGTATAATTGTTGAAGAAGGATTTCCGATTAAAGATTTACAAAAAATAGTGGATTCAATTGCATCCACTGCAGAGAAAAATAATGTAGCTATTGTTGCTGGGGATACCAAAGTTATGCCAAGAGGTACCTTGGATCAAATGATCGTTGTTACTGCTGGAATAGGGATTATAGAGTCTGAAGATTTAGATATTCGAGATTCAAAGCTTCAACCCGGAGACAAACTCATCATTTCGGGCACTGTTGGTGACCATGGTATTGCACTTATGGCAGGACGTGAAGGAATATCTTTTGAGACTGAGCTTGTATCCGATGTCACCTCTGTTCAAGATATAGTAGAAGCAGCTTTAGCAATTGGAGGGGTAGTTTCAATGAAAGATCCTACAAGAGGAGGATTAGCTTCAGCATTAAACGAATTCGCGGAAAAATCAAATGTTAGTCTTTGGCTAGAAGATGAAAAAATCCCCGTAGATCCCGCTGTAACTGCTGCAAGTGATATGCTAGGTTTAGAACCACTAGGGGTCACTTGTGAAGGGAGAGTTTTGTTCGGCGTCAAAGCAGATAAGGTGGATGCAGTTTTAAAAGCAATTAAGAAAACACCTAATGGGGCTAAAGCAGCAATTATTGGTGAAGTTAAAGCAGATAGACCTGGTTATGTATTCTCCAAGACAATTGTAGGGGGACATAGGATTATTGAGAAACCGATAGGGGAACAAATTCCAAGAGTTTGTTGAGAAGGAATAATATGCAACTAAATATGATTAACCAAACAAAATATAAAAGATGATGAGTAAAATATTCATAAAAAGTCTTTTAATCATGAAATTATTGATTAATGATAATAACTTAAACAATCTATTGTTCCAGTTGAAACTACCGGAGGAAGAATCTTGAAAGTAGCAGATATAATGACAACAGATCATGTGTGCGCAAAGGTACCAGGTACAAGAGAAGAATTATTCGTTTTAATTCGAGAAACAGATTTGACATGCTTTCCTGTAATTAAAGCCGATACTGATGAATTAGTAGGTATCGTCACAGAAACAGACATAGTGAATAAACCATCGGAAACACAGCTAGCTCTTTTAATGACTACCAAACCCATAACAGCAGCTAAAAAAGATCTTATTTCAGATGTCATTCCCATTCTTACTGACAATGGATATAGACAACTTCCTGTTATTTCTAATAAGAAACTGGTCGGTTTAATAACAATAGGTGATATTATTTCTAAAGTAATTGCCATAGCTTCTTCTGAAAAAACCATTGAAGCATACATGTCAAATAAAATTTTAGGTGTCTGGCAAGAAACACCGTTGCCAGTTTGTCAGAAGATTATGGAATTTTCAGACACTGAAGCAGCTATTATATTTAATGATGCTGCCGAGATGGTCGGTATTGT
>DAOVPS010000127.1:0-9661 GCA_030629105.1 Candidatus Heimdallarchaeota archaeon | reverse complement strand
CATCTCTTTTCCTTCAGAAGGCTTCAATTCTTCTGAGAAATTTATAACTGCTGAAACAAAGCCGGAAATAAGTGTTGGATCAAGCTTGATGTCCTCTCGAAACCTATGTGAAAACAACTGAACACCAGATTGTTTATGAATCATTTGAAGTTCGAAGGGAATTGTCATGAGTTAACCCATTTCCTTATTTTTCTAATCTAAACTAATAGGACCAATTTCGTCAGAGATGTCTCCGCTGATGATATCTTGTAATTTGCTTGCATACTTTCTTAATACTCTTATTGTCAAACCCATGGAATTAAGCTCTAATGAGGTTCCAATGAGAATGTAATCTCCAGCATTTGAAAGTATGGTGAAACCCTTTTCTCCTCTTACTAATACTTCTAATAATTCCCCATGATCATTATAGGAAACAGCTTTTTCTCCTGTAGAAAGAATCGCTGCTGAAATTGCTGAGAGCAAATCAGGATCTATTCCTTTCTTTGCAAAAAAAGATATCTTCATCCCTTCACGATTTACCACTGCAAGAGCATCTAAATCTGTATATTCTCCAATTTCTCGGAGAATTTGGTATATCCTCTTTTGTAATTCGGGATCATGAGCCATTTTCGATTCTATCCTTCAGAAAAATGCTAACTATCCTAATTTGTGCTCTAAATCTTATTATACCTTACTATTTGAGTAAAGTTGAAGAAAAAAGTAGTTCTAATAAGCGGATGCTATGTAAACTACTTCTTTTGCTTTTGTTCCACAAATAATACAAGGCCCATCTGGTTTTTCCTTGATATCTTCTCGAGTTCCCCTTACGTCCGCACCTGTTTCATCTTTTACCTTCTCTGCACAGGCTTCGTTTCCACACCAATTTACTCTGCTGAAGCCACGTTTTGTTTTCTGAATATCTACGAGTTCTTTGTAATCTTTTGGATGACTTATGCTATCTTCTAGGAGTTTATCAGCACGTTTTTGTAAGAAATCTTGTAATTCCTCTAGGATTTTCTTTGCATTTTTTGCGGCATCCTTCATTGGAACTGAGAGTTTTTCGCCAGTATCTCTTCGGACAAGAACGACTTGGTCGTTTTCAATATCTCGAGGTCCGAGTTCTAATCTGATAGGTACTCCTCGAACTTCCCATTCATTAAATTTCCAGCCAGGTGTATATCCTTCTCTTTTATCAAGTTCAGCTCTAAAACCAGCTTTCAGTAATTTCTTAAGCATTTTCTCGCTGACTTTGATGACTTCTTCTCTTTGCTCTTTCCGATAAATTGGAACAATAACAATTTGAATTGGAGCGATATAAGGAGGAATAATTAAGCCTTTCTCATCACCGTGCATTCCAACGATTGCAGCAATTAATCTTGTAGATAATCCATAACAAGTTTGATGAACATTTTTGTTTTTCTTATCTTTATCTTGGAAAGTGATGTTAAAGGCTTTACTAAATCCTTGCCCAAGATTATGAGTGGTACCGATTTGTAATGTTCGACCATCTGGTAATGGGCAGTCATAAGCAATTGAATAGACTGCTCCTGCAAATGTATCGAATTTTGGTCTTCTTACAATCAAATATGACATACAACTTTCTTTATAGACTGCTTCATAGAGTCTCATAGATTCCTTAACTTGTTCTTCTGCTTCTTCAGCAGTTGCATGACACGTATGTCCTTCTGACCAGAGAAATTCACGATCTCGAAGTAATGGTTTTGTTTCTTTGGTATCAAATCGTATGATATTACACCATTGATTTATTTTTAGAGGTAAATCTCCATGGCTTCTAATCCAGAGTCGAAACATTTCATACATAATTGTTTCAGAAGTAGGACGAAGAGCTAGTTTTCTGTCTAATTCTCTATCTCCGGCCCTAGTTACCCAAGCAACTTCAGGAACAAATCCTTCAAAATGCTCTGCTTCTTTCTTGAGATAATCTTCAGGAATGAACAATGGAAAATAAGCATTTTTATGTCCGGTGGCTTTTAATTCTCCATCTAATTTTGCTACAATGGATTCCCAGATCGAATACCCATAAGGCATAATAACATTCGATCCCTTCACGGGAGATCTCTTATCAACAATGTTTGCGTACTCTATTACAGCGGTATACCATTGCAGAAATTCTTTTTCTTTGTCAGGTAACTTCATCTGTCTACAACCAATTGCAACTTGAAAAGGGAATTACTTTAATCTTTTCGTTTATTTTGAAGATGAATGCAGAGAAATTTCTTTATTTATCGAACAGATTTGAAACTCATTTCTTAACGGGAATCCCCTTTCTCCCAACAACAAAGAATGCTGTAAATCCAACCATCCTGGTCACAGGTCTAATAGCTCCGATTTTCGTGGTTAAGTCTCTTCTAATAACTTCAAAAGCTTCAATTTGATAAAAATTACTCTTAACCATCTTTTCTATTGCTTGATCCACTTGTGTATACGTTGGAACAAAAACAAGTAATATTCCTCCTCCAGCTAAGGATTTGTTAGCTGAATCGATGATTTCCCAAGGAGTTGGTAAATCTAGAATTATTGCATCAACATCCTTTTCATCGAATCCCTTCGCAGCATCCCTAATTTTAAAATCCACAAAATCCTCGAGCTCGAATTTCTCGATATTTTTTCGAGCAACTTTTTGATGTTCCTCTTTTATATCATAAGAATAGATTCGTCCATCTGGTTTAACATAGCGAGCTAATGCAGATGTTAAACTACCACTGCCGGTACCTGCCTCTATTACTCTTTTACCACTACAGATGCCTGCACTGAAAATTATCTGTGCGATATCCGTTTGGTAGATAATTTGAGTTGAATGTGAAATGGAATCAATATAATCAGCTGGTATGGGGTTCCAAAGGAAAAAAGTGGCTCCTTTATTGTTTACAATACTTGAACCAAATTCTAAACCAATTAGATCTTTCAGTAGAATTGATCCTTTATGAGTGTGGAATTCCTTATCTTTTTCGATTTTAACCAACCATTTTTTCTCTGCTGAAGCCGAGATTAGAACGAAGTCTCTCTCTTTGATTTTCATTTCTGAGTTCACCAAGTAGTATCGTTAATCAATCAAAAGTATATCATTACAAAAAACTTTCCTCATGAGTGAACAATAAATATAGAAAACAAGACTAACTAAATCTTCTCTGCAAATAATCGGAAAAATTCATCAGTTATAATGGATCGAAAGATTTTCTCATCTGAATCCCCAACAATAGTTTTATTTCCAATGATTGTTGTTGGCAATGATTGAATTCCATATTCAGAAGCCAAATCTTTGTTGATATCAACATTAACTTGTTCAATGTCGAGGGGAAATTCTGCTGAAAGACTATTAATACACTCTAAAACTGGTTTACACCACGTACAGCTGTCATTGGAAAAGAAAATAATAGGCAAACTTCTATCCTCAAAAGCTCCATTAAAATTGATCATTTGTTTCTTTGGCACACCAAATGTTTCATTCCAACTAGTAAGCATTTTAGCAATCATAGAAAATATATCTATAACATTCTGACCGGTTTTCGCACTAGCAAAAACCATCCCATGAAATTCAGCCCTAGCTTTTGATTGTGTTAATCTTTCAGAAATTATGTCTAAATCGAAATCCATATCAATTTTATTAAAGAGGATAATCTTTGGAATTTTACGATTCAAAATTTCATCTAATTTCTCATTCCAGACTACAATGTCATCTATTGTTTCTGGTTTTGTGACATCGGAAACAAAAATCGCTGCATCAGCTTCAATCAAGTATCTAAAAGCAAATTTCTTGAATGCTTCTTGCCCCCCAACATCCCAGATGGATAATCCCACCTGTTTATCAGCAATGGTTATGTATCTGGTGTAAATATTGAATCCTAAGGTTGCTGCGTAGCTATCCTTGAATTGGTCGTGAACGTATCTTTGAATGATACTAGTTTTTCCCACATTCGGACTGCCTAAAACAACAATTTTTCGGCAATCAACAGTACTACGCATAGTTTACACAACTCTATTTCCTTTCTAACTGCAAAGCAAGTAATTTCAATTTAAATTAGTGAAATATTTGATTTTGATAATAAGTAGTTTTGCTTTTCTGCACTCTAGGACAACAAATTTTTCCTTAAGATGATTTACTGAATTGTTTTGATTTTTTCCCTACCTTACAAATATCACAATAATAAACTACTCGAGAAGAAACACCTGATTTAATTCGAACATGAGTTGTGATACCTGGATAGAGGAATTTCTTACACTTCCTACAAAATCTAATTCTCCATTTCTCAGGCATACGAATTCTAGCTTTCATAACGATTTTTCTTGCTAAATCTCCGTATCTTTGGGCTAGCTCTGGGCTTTCAGAATAAATTCCATCAGCTAAGGTTAAAAGAATCTCAATACGTTCTTGAGCTATCTTTTTAGTTGCTTGTTTCTCGCGTCGGGAACTCATTCTTTCTCCACTCAAAGCATCTTCTGTTTTTTTGCTTTAAATACTCTCAATACAACAATTAAAAGTTCTGAGTAAAATACAGAAACTATTGAAAAAGCATTTAAATGCATTATAAATTTGGTTCTATATCTAAGAAAAATATAGTGATAAGCGGTATAAACGAAAGATTTAAACCTTAAACTTTCTGAACGCAAATCATTCTAAGAGGAAATATAGATGAGCCCCACCGTTTACGATGTTCCTGCAGAGGATTTAATCCAAGCAGTTGCAGTCGAACTTAAAAAATATAACAAAATTACTCCCCCTGAATGGGCTAGTTACGTTAAGACAGGATCCTTTAAACAACACGCCCCACAAAATCCTGATTGGTGGTTCGTTCGTTGTGCATCTTTGCTAAGAAAAGTCTATCTTAGTGGTCCTATTGGCACCTCACATTTACGCAAAGCCTATGGTGGCTTAAGACGTGGTCGTATGAGTCCAGAAAAATCCACCAAAGCTAGTGGTGCTGTTATACGTAAAGCATTACAGCAACTTGAGTCAGAAGGCTTAATTACATCATCCCGTCCGGGAAGAATTATCTCAGCTAAAGGGCGTTCCTTACTAGATAAGTTCTCGGCGACATTAGTTAAAGAGAAATTCCCTGAGCTCAAAAAGTATTAGTGTGAGAAATACCTAATTAATGTGTGGTTATTATGTCTGAAGATCGCGAGCTTGAAGAATTGCGCAAAAAACGAGAAACTG
Source organism: Candidatus Heimdallarchaeota archaeon (assembly GCA_030629105.1). Classification (GTDB taxonomy): domain Archaea; phylum Asgardarchaeota; class Heimdallarchaeia; order JABLTI01; family JABLTI01; genus JABLTI01. The sequence goes on along the minus strand of DAOVPS010000127.1, from coordinate 4,506 downwards.
AAATCCAATCGCAAGCTGGAGCTCAGTCAGAGGCTGCCGCTAAAAAAGCAGAAATTGACGCACAAAAAGCAATGATCCTTAGACAGATCCTAACTCCGAAAGCGAGAGACCGACTAGCAAACATTCGTATGGCTCGTCCGGATTTCGCAGAAAGCATAGAGAATCAGTTGATTACTATAGCCTCGAGGAGTAATTTACCAGGTCCGATTACAGAAGAACAATTAATTGATATATTGAAGAAGCTTCAATCTGGTAAAAGAGAAAGTACCATTGAATTTAAAAGAAAGTAAGAGAAGGACAACAACATGGCAAGAAATGTACCGCATCCTAAAAAACTCCGAATGGCAAAAGCAGCAAGACGAGCTAGAGGTGTCCCAACTTGGGTTGTAATGAAAACTAGCGGAAAAGTTAGACAACATCCCAAACGAAGACATTGGCAAAGAAACAACTTGAAAGTTTAAGCACAATAGCTTATATTGAATTGTTGTTGCTTTTATTGGCTTCGTCATATTTCTTATTTTATTTATTTATTTGAGATGATGATTTTAGGAAAGCATAATTGCCTATCTTAATCCTTCTCCAAAAATTCTAGCAAGTATTGAGCTGGTGTCCACACAAAAGCTATTCTTCTGTCATTGAAAAGTTTCGCAGGTGTTGGTCGTAAAACAACAATTGCATGTTCTTTTCGTACTTTTTCAAGAGTTTCTTCCAATTTTGATACTTCTATACAATAATGATAAAGGTGATTTCTTTGCTTCAGTATTTGATCAACAGGCGAAGATCCTACAGATTCCACTAACTCAATGTAGCTGTAATTCTCGTGATTTGTTTCCTCCGGACTCAACAACACAACTTTTACTTTCTGTAATTCGTCATAAACAACATCAGTTATTTGTTTCATCCCCAAAGATTCTTCGTGGAATTTTAGTGCTTCTTCTATAGATGGAACAGCTATACCAACATGATGAATATTTTTGAGTTTCACTTTTTCTCCTCCGTATCCTTTCTAGCTTCCCCTGGTCTTGGTAGTTTAGAAACTACTCGAGCCGGATTGCCTACTGCTACACTGAAATCGGGCACATCTCTATTAACAACAGCTCCTGCTGACACAATTGAACCAATACCAATAGTGACGCCAGGTAGTATTATTGCTCCTGAGCCAATCCAAGCACCTCTCTTAATTAAAATGGGTTTAGGTGGCTGCTTGAAAATCCCTGTTTGCGAATGGAAAGGACTGCCCCCAGAATGAGCTAACAGTAATGCACTCGGACCAATACTTACGTCATCTTCTAAAGTAATTAAGTGGGGGTATTCACCATCAAAATACACTAGGTTTCCAATGTAAACTCTTTTTCCAACCTTCACTCCACATTTCCGCCACAAACTCGCACGGAATTGATAAATTGGAGCATTCCAAGCAATCATACGTAAAATTCTGCCAATAATCTTACCCATTATGAACCCTCATAGGAGACTCGTTTTATAATCAAATATTTGCATAACCAATTAAAACTTTTGATGAAAATACTTGCAATTAAGAGAAGTACCTCTAAGTAATAAGTGAAAAATAGTTTAATAAAGTATTAATTTCCCATAATAAAATAACAAAACAAAATTTGGTGTGGTTTGTGACTAAAGTTAGTCGTTTAACTTCATGGATAAAACATCTGGCAAAGAGACGTGGAAGTCGTATCTTTGCACAGTCAGCCAGAATGTTCTATTTTCACATGCAACCGTTCCACAAATTATTGGATCGAATGTTCACCTCACTAGAGGAGTTTGATGCTGGATTCACTTTTCCTCTTGTAGCATCTATTGCTGAAAAACACCAAGATTATACTGAATTTTTAAAATCCTATCCATACGAAATTGCTATCCATGGCTATAAACACGTTAGATATCAACACCTATCACCAAAACAAGTTGAACAAGAATTACACCTAGCAACAAAAACATTTCAAAAAAACAAGATACCTTACAAGGGCTTTCGAGCACCATATAATAATTATTCTGAAGCAACAATACGACTTTTGGAAAAATTTGATTTCCTTTGGGATATCGGGATAGGTTACCAACAACCTTATCAAGAAACTTTTCACTTTTTCAATTACAAATTTAAAAATGGAAAGAAATCAACTTACACTTGTATTCCACTTTGCAAGTGGTCTGATGACTTCATGATTGATAGATACAATTTCTCTGCAAAACAGATAGCGAAAGCATTAACAATTCAATTAAGAAAAGCAAAAGAAGTAAATGGAGTAGTTATGTTTGATTTGCATCCAATAAGAATAGGTCGAAGAGAATACATTAATGGATTAAAACTATTCTTGGAGCAAGCGAATAAACAGGACGCTTGGGTACCTTCTGTAACAGAAGCAGTAGAGTATTGGCGAAAACATAAAAGCTGGAAACACGATGCTCCAGTTTGTTGCTTATTAACCGGTGATATAGATAATTTCACTTTTTGGGATTATTTACGTCGATTTTAAATTGGAGGGTAAAGAATGTCTAATTGGTCAATTGGGATTGATATAATCGAAATAGAAAAATTCCAGCAGTACAATATAGAAGAACATCGAAGTTTTTATAAAAAAATCTTCAATGATTATGAAACTAAATACTGCCTATCCTTCAAAGATCCACATCCACACTTCGCAGGAATATTCGCAGCCAAAGAAGCAGTCTATAAAGCAATCAATGAATTTGTAAAAATAGAATTATATCATATCTTTATATCACATGACAAAACTAAAAAACCGATTGCTAAAATAGACTATAAAGACAAAAACAATAAAAAACTGGATGAAATTAATCAGCAATTGAAAAAAATAACAATGAAAGTTAGTATTGCTCACACTGAGAAAACAGCGTTTGCTTGGGCATTAGTGATTAGTCAAGATCAAGCAGAAAAATTAGCAGAAAATTGGGATGTTATAGATAAAGCAGTTCAAGAAGTGATTCAAAATGAATTCTCCTCAAAAAACACCACTTGAAAAACAAGAAGAGCTCCTAAAGAAAATTCAAGAGGAACCCTCCTACTCTAATTACTGGTCAATATACAAACAGATACAAAAAATCGATTTCTCAAAAATTGATGTCTCAGCAAATCAAAAAATTAAAATTGCTTTACTAAGTTCTTTCACAATTGATCCCTTAGCAGCATTTATCGATATTGATTGCCGAATGGAAGAACTTTTCCCAGAAATATATGTCGCTCCGTTCAATAGATTTCAAGAAGAAATCATTGATGAGAAAAGTAAATTGTATAAATTTAAACCGGAAATAATATTCTTCTTCATTGAGCTTGAATCTCTTTTGGAAGAGAACTTTCTTATAGATTTCACACGACTCGAAGAAAAAATCATTGTAGAGGAAATTGACAGAATAATTGAATTACTAAATGATCTTCTAGCAAAATTAGCAGAAAACACAGTTTCGATGATAGTTTTCAGTAATTTTATTTCACCAACCTTTTCACCAATGGGAGTTTTGGATAAAAAAAGAGTAATTGGTTTGAAACGATTTTACAAGATGATCAATGACAAGTTAGAAACTCAATTTCAGAATAATAATACAATATTCATTTTTGATTTTGATGAAACCGCTAGCAAATTCGGTAAAGACGAGTACATCAATTATCCAATGTATTATCGTGGGTCACTATTACTTAGTGAGAAATTCCTACCAGCAGTTTCCTATGACTTAATGAGTTACATCAAACCTTTGAAAGGAAGAAATAGGAAATGCATCGTACTAGATTTAGATAACACTTTATGGGGAGGTATAATTGGAGAAGATGGTTTAGATGGGATCAAACTTAACGTTAATTATCCTGGAAACCATTTCGTAGATTTTCAGAAAGCACTTTTAACCCTCTTCAAAAGAGGGATAATATTAGCGGTTAATAGCAAAAACAACGAAGCAGATGCTTTAGAAGTCTTTCAAAAACATCCTTACATGCAAATAAAAGAAACACATCTTGCTGCTCACAGGATTAATTGGAATGATAAAGTACAAAATATGATTGAACTCGCTGAGGAAATCAATATTGGATTAGATAGCATGGTTTTCTTTGATGATAATCCGGTAGAACGTGCAAGAGTGAAAGAAGCTTTACCGGATGTTAAAGTAGTTGATTTGCCAAAAAGTCCTGCTCTTTACAAGAAAACTCTTGAGCAATTAAATGATTTCAACACCTTAGCAATAACAAAGGAAGATTTGACTCGAGGGGAAAAATACTATTTCAGAAAACAAAGAGAGGGTATCCGAAGGAAAGTACAATCCATTGATGAGTTTATCAAAACTTTGGAAATCGTAGCTACAATCAAGCTAGCCGATAAATTTGCTCTGCCCAGAGTTACCAGTCTAATAAATCGAACCAATCAATTTAACGTAACAACCCGACGTTATACTGAAGCCCAAGTAGAAGAGATGCATAAAAAGACTGCGAAATTTAATGTTTATATATTAGAGATTAAAGACAAATTTGGAGAAGAAGGAATT
>DAOVPS010000010.1:0-31964 GCA_030629105.1 Candidatus Heimdallarchaeota archaeon | reverse complement strand
GTAATTTTATACCACTTTCTGTTTTGTAGGGTCTACGAGTATCTGAATGCATTCTATCAACGCCAAAGATGGTTTTGAGAGCAAAACACAATAGTCTTCATATAAAAATTTATTATCTGGATTAAACTATTTTTATAAGGAATTAAATAATTACCCCAAAGCTTTGGTAAATTATGTTAAAAAAACTGTAAACCTGTTGGTGAAGTAATGGTTAGAGCCTATGTATTGATCAATGTAAAAGGCGGAACAGAATTTGATTTATTTGAAGAGCTAACAAAGTTAGCTGGCTTAGAAGAAATCTCTTTAGTCTGGGGTTTGTTTGACATTATCCTCAAGATTGAAGCTGACTCAGAAGATGCCCTGAATAAACTGGTTACAGATAATATAAGATCATACTCTAATATCTCAAGTACAATGACGATGCATATTAGAGAAGATTGAAAGCAATTATCAGCGTATTTTTTAGTTTAACCGTTGTGGACTCGATTCCCACAAACACTACAGAATTCTGTATCATAATCTAAATATGATCCACAGAACTCACAAGTTGTTTGTTGTGATCTTGTTGTTGGTTGTGCTTGATGTGTTGCTGCATATTGATCTCTACTTGGACTTTCAGTTGGCATATAGTAAGGTTCAGGTACTGTTTCTTCTTCTTCAATGACAATCTCTGGAAGTCTAACTCGTCTCTCAGTCATTCCATCTTTTTTGAATGGACTTATCAATCCAGACAAGATTCCAATTAGAGTGGTCACACCAATTATTATTAAGAAACCATAAAGCCAGCTATCAAAGGTAGTGAATAATGAAGTACCAATTAATCCTCCATCAAGGATATAGTAAACAACTTCAGCTATTAGGATTAGGATATATATTGTTGCTAAACCACCACGAGCTGCATGCTTCTTTCTAAAGAAAAAGCTAGCAACGAATGCTGCAACAACCCAAGGAAGTAAAACTAAAACGATACTGATTGCATCTCTGGGGGCGAAAAACACACTGATGGGTCCCACGATTGCTGTTTCACAGACTTCTAACAAATATCCCCAAGAAGGAGTGTTTATCATTTCCTCAAAGAATTGAGTAACTGTCATGCTATTCAAATAGATATGAATGAATAGAAAACTTGGATAAGTGATACCAAGTGATGTAAAGAATCCTTTCAAGTAACCCATGAGTTAATTCTCCAGAGAGTATAATCTAATAATCAACTACAATGGTAATTCTACAAAATGTATTAAAAACCTTGGTAAATATGCATTATATAGAACAGATGTAGTTTTGGTAGGATTGTATGAATAACAAAATAAGTTTTGCAGAGATACTGAATGCTTCACAAAACGAATTGGACCAGCTTTTAGAAGAAGGGCGATCTTTAAGTTGGAATAATTTTGGTCGAACTCTTAAAGTCTACAATCCAAGTAACAAATTCCCATCAATTAGTGTAACAGGAGCTTCTTGTGCGCTTAATTGCTTACATTGTAATAAATACTACTTGAAAAATATGCATCAAATAAATTCGACAGATGATTTGGTGAATTTTGCAATTAAATTAGAGAAAAATCAAGGTAAAGGGATTCTACTAAGTGGGGGATATAATGAAGAATCTATAGTACCATTGGAGCCTTACCTGGAAGCTATTTCTCGCATTAAATCTGAAACCAATTTGAAAATCAATGTTCATCCAGGTTTAGTAAGTTCTAAACAAGCACAAAAATTAGCAGATGCTGGTGTTGATGCTGTTTCTTTTGATTTGATAACTGATGACGAAGTAATTTCTAAAGTAATAAAAAATGACAAACGAGGAAAAGACTACATTGAATCCTTTAAATCTCTAGTTAATGCAGGTCTGCATGTTGTTCCCCATATTTGTCTTGGACTTTATTTCGGCGAAGAAAAAGGAAATTTAGATGCTTTAGAAGCTGCTCTGAAATATGAAATACCATTAATTGTATTTTTGGGTTTAATCCCAACTAAAGGAACAATTATGGAAAACTCAAAGATAATCAATGAAGATTTCTTAACTAGAATAATACTTTATACTCGATTAAGAAAACCAGGTCTTGAACAATCGTTAGGTTGTATGAGAGTAAGACAAATTGATTACGAACAAGCAGCAATATTAGCTGGTATAAACAGAATTGCTGTGCCTAAAAAGAAATCATTAGATTTTGCCAAGAATACGCTTGGATTATTAATAGAACAAATCGAAACATGCTGCTCATTATAAACTTTGTACTCCAAAATCTTACTCTAAGCTTTCTATTGTCTTGACAACTTTTCTGAGTTTTTCATCGCGTTCTGCTAGCATGCGTTCTAGAGTTTCGACTTTTGTTTCTAATTGAGTTTTTGAATCAGATGAACTCTCACTTTTTCCCTTTAAGATAATTAATTGTTCTTTCGCCTTATTCAAAATCTCTCGAAGTTTGTCAATTTGCTCTTGTTTCTCATTGAGTTCATTGGTTATATTATTGATCTGTTGCTGGAAGTTTTTACTAATTCCTGTCTGAACATTCATTGATTCAACTTCTTGCTGTCGACACTTATCATTTAATCCATTGATAACAGATTCCAATTCGGTTATTTTACGATCCTTATCACTAAGTTCAGTTTCTATATTGCTTCTTGTTATGGAGGTTTCATCAACAGAATCAACAAGCATTTTCAGGTTTGTAATCTCTTGATCTTTTTGCTCCAAGGTTTTTTGGAAGCTTTCTGCAATTTCTTCTTTAATTCTTTCAATTTCAGCATTTTTTTCTAAAAGTATTCTTTGGTTCTTCTTGTCAAATTCCTCTTGAATTCCAGCAAGGCTCCTTTGCTTTGTTTCCAAATTCGATTGTATCATTCCTGTCTCTGCAAGTAATGATCTCCATTCTGAAGCTGATGAAAGCATATAATCTCGAGCAAGTGGATGTATAAGATGCCAATTCTCTCGTATAATCTGTCCTAGTACTCTGTGTTCATCATTTACTCTAGTCTCATCAAACAAAGGTTTTTCAGCGACATTATTAATAGCAGCATAATCAGGATATTCATTCCACAAAGTTTTGATTTTTTTAGATTGACGACGAGGCACATTCAAAAACTCCAAACTACTCGCATATACATTAATACTATATATGTGTGAAGAACCGTTTAATAAATCTTACAAAAGGGAACAAAAAACAAACAAGTATTAATTAAAAGAATAAAAGGACTAGTTAGATAGATTTTTACATAATACCAAATACTTAATTGCAGTCAATTAAATTCATTTACTAAAATTATTGAATTTAATGTTATAATCTACCAAAAGGAGCCCTGAGAAATGTCAGACATAAAACGCGAATTTGTCTTTAAAGTTGTACTGATGGGTGAAGGATCGGTAGGGAAAACTAGTATACGTTCTAAGTTTATGGGTGTAGGCTTTAAGAGCGAATACATCAAAACAATTGGTGCTGATTTTGCTTCTAAGGCTATAGAACTCGGTGAAAATAAAGTTCACTTCCAAATTTGGGATCTTGCTGGGCAAAAAATGTATCGACATGTTAGATCATCTTTTTACAGTGGGTGCAAATGTGGTTTCTTAGTTTTCGATCTCACACAACCAGTTACTTTAGAAAAACTTGAAGAGTGGGCTGAAGAAGCAATTAGCCATTCTGGTGGTTTTCTAAAAATCTTTATTGTTCTAGGAAACAAACACGATTTGAAAGATCAAATAAAGATTAAGGATGAAGATATTGAGAAATTTATTGAAAAACTAAGGAAAAAGAAGAACATAGAAGCAGCTTACTTAGCGACTTCTGCAAAAACAGGAGAAAACATCCCTGAAGCTTTTGAAATGATGGGAAAAATGTTTCTGGAGAAAGAAGGTTTCCCTTTTGAGGGGCAAGGTACAGAAATTGATGATGAAACTTTAGAAAAACATCATCAAGAAATACAGAATTTAATTACTGTGCCCGATGCCCCAGCTCAAGAAGAAGAAACAACTAAAGTTGATAAAATAGACTTGGCAGAATTGGAAAGCGATGAAATTCAATTTGTCATTAAAACGGTAATGGATAAAATCAGTCAATTAACTGAAATTACTATTGCTCTTGAAGAACGATTGTTAAATGTTGAAACAAAAAAAGTTTCAGCTAGCACAACGGCTGCAGATATTACAGAGTTAAAAGAGAAGATAAGTAGCTTGGAAAATCAACTTGAAGTATTCTCTATTGATACTGATAGTCCAATCGATGAAACAGTTTTTGGTGATTCTAAGATTTCAGAAATGACAGAGACGATACCTGTCCCTTCAATAAATGAAATAAGTACGAAAACAGAGAAAGAACAAGATATGAGTTTCGTAACTTTAGATAGGACCTCACTTGAATCGATGGAAATTTCAGAAGAGAATAATGATGAGGAAAGAATTGCTGATATTCTAAAAGAAACTGAGAGTGAAGAAATAACAGAGGATATAGATTTAGCAGAATTAAAACCTCCACCAAAGAAAAAGGCGGAAAAGAAACCTAAGAAGGATAAAGAAGGGAAAGCTAAAGCAACAAAAGCGCGGTGCCCAAAATGTGGAAGCAAACTATCTTATATCAAACAATATGATCGATGGTATTGTTATCGCTGTAAGGTATACGTATAATTTAGCTTCTAGATGTATGATTTTTATTAAGCACAAAGAATATATTTTTTCTTTCCAATAATGATAGGGAATAGCCAATGAGTAAAGTAGCGATTGTTTATGTAGAAAAATCTGATGTAGAAACAGCTGTTCGAAAAGCTGTAAATCTTCTAGGTGGTTTAGAACAATTCGTTTCTAATGAAGATGTGATATTGCTTAAACCTAATTTATTAATTGCCCCTGAAAAAAAAGAAGTCCGGGATAAAATTAGAACAGATCCCAGAGTTCTAGAAGCTTTAAGCAAGATGCTTCTTGAACTTCAGAAAAAAGTTATCATTGGTGATTGTAGTGCTGCCGGTCATGATGGTGGTACGCGAGAAGCTATATTACAAAGCGAGTATCTCAAGATAAGTGACAAGTTTGAGGATGTTGAAATTCGAAGTTTAGAGAAAAATGGGCCAATAAATGTTGATGTTATGGGAAAGAAACTTAGAAAAGTAAACATTGCAAAAGACATTATGGATGCTAAAACGATTATCAATGTACCTAAAATGAAAACTCATTCAATGACACTTTATACAGGGGCAATTAAAAACCTCTTTGGTACTATAACTGGAGCAGATAAGACAAGAATTCATTCTTTAGGAGCGAGTATCCAAGGATTTTCACAATGTTTGGTTGATTTATTTGCTTTTGAAAAACACAAAATAAAACTTAATGTTATGGACGCCATTATCGCTCTAGAAGGCATGGGACCGGGTGCCAGTGGTCAAGCAGTTGAAATGAATCTTGTTTTAGCAAGTGAAGATGCCGTTGCATTGGATGCTGTAGCCTTCAAATTAATGGGACATGATCCTAAGAAAGTTCCTGCAACAAGATATGCTGCGGAACAAGGATTAGGTGAAATTGATTTAACCAAGATTAAAATTCTTGGAGAAAAAATAGAAGATCACCAAAAGAAGTTCAAATTACCAGCAACAGCAAAAATTGCGGTCATACCATTCCAAAGATTCTCGAACATTTCAATCAGGCATCCTAAATATACTTCTGGTTGTACGGGATGTCAAGATTGTGAACGAGCTTGCCCAGAAGAAGTAATTAAGATTGTTAAAGATAAGAAGGGAGAGAATAAACCGACGATTGATTTCAAAGGCTGCATTTCATGCTTTACATGTATAGAAATTTGTCCGGAAGCGTGTTACACACATCAATTTAGAAATGTGAAAAAAGCACTTGCAATAGGAATTCCAATTATTCTAACTATTATAGGATTAATTGTTGCACTAGTCCTATTATTGTAGCAAATTTAATCGCTTTCTGGTTTTTGGGCGAAGAGAATATAATGCCCATATCCTTTCTTGTCATTAATGCTCTCAATTGAATATGGAGCATGATACCACTCTTTATAGTAAAGATCTTTTATTTCAAAATTTTTGAAGAACTCTAATACGTCTTCAGTATAAGAGAAGAAATGGGGAATGCCTTTTTCGGGTTCCTCTTGTTTGATAAGTGTTTGTTCATCAATGACACCTGTTTTATCATAGAATGGTTGATTTGGATCTTTTGTTAAGATAGTCCCAAAGAAGAAACCTCCAGGTTTAATAATACGGTAAATTTCATTGATCACACTAATCATATCATCTTTGAAAGCATGATAAATCACATTAAAAGCAAGAACCAAATCATAGTGATTATCTGGTTGAGTGAGATCGGTCATTTTTCCATGGTAAACATTTGCCTTGAGTCCATCCTTTTTGAGCCATTCTTGTGTGCTTTTAACGGCTTCATTTGAGAGGTCCAATGCATCTACTTCATATCCTAGTGAGGCGAAATAAATTGTATGACGCCCTACTCCACAACCCAAATCAAAGATTTTTGCAGGTGGTTTCCCTATATAATATAGTAAACTCATAACATAACCATCTGGAATTTTCCAATAAGTGAAGTCTTCTACTTTTGACCAATCCCAACTAACCTGAAGTGATTTCTCTTTCATAGTACCATCTCTTGTGTGTTTTCAAGAGATATGGAATAGAAAAATGTTTCTTAAAATTAAAAAAAATTATCTTTTCCTTTCTTTCCTTGAATGGCCTAAATTTAAATAATCCACAACGGGACCTGTACGAGTGCGAGTAACTCCAACATCTCCAGGATAAATATCTCGCTCAGTTTTTATCTCCCGAAGTCTTTTTACTTCCTCGTCGAATTCTTCTTTTGTGATATTAAACCAAGCATAGGTTCCTTCTACTTGGATTAATTTTTCAGTTTCGATAGGAACTAAAACATCTTTTTTGAAGTACTTTCTAACTAAGACCATTGCAAAAGTTTTGTATTTCTTGACAGTCTTCCCTATTAAATTTTCAATTCGTACAATTTTACCTAACCTATTACTGTCCTTATCTGCAGCTATTCTAGAGAGTAGTCTTGAGTAGTCCATATCGTTCAGTTTTGTTAAGGAAAAAGAGTATTTCTATTTATGGTTGCTGTCGAGTAAGATAAATTAGCTGAGCGGGAAAATAAGAGTCGGATAGCCCCGCTCAGGAAAAGATTAGGGATCAAATGACATTTTTTATGGGGAAGAGAGTGCCTTATGTCTCCATTCTTCAATCGGATATTTATCAATTACAAAAAGACTATTTAAAGAAATGATTTGTTTCAGTTTTGTCTAGAAAATAGGAATTCCGAGATATTTTGCTTTCTCAAAAAATCTTAACTCCAAAGGTTTTATATCTTCTTTTTTTGAACGTAACTTGAGTTAAAATGCCAAAAACTGATGTTGAAATTTCTCCATTGACATTCGCTAAGATCATTAATTGGACATCATCGAATACGGAAAGAGAAATAGGAGGATATCTAATCGGGAAAATAATTGAAGACAAAGTAATGATTACAGATGCAATCTATGCTACTGCTGATTCAAATCCAACATTTGTTTCATTTGATAATATGCTTCAATTCAAAATCATTGAAGAACTCGAGAAGAAGGGAAGTGACAATATTATTTTGGGGTGGTATCATACCCATCCTGGATTAGGTTTGTTCCTATCAGGAACTGATATTGCTACGCAAAAAATATACCAAGCTTTACTTCCAGAAGCAGTTGCGATGGTCTGTGATGGTAATACATTCGCTAAAACCAGAGAGCAAAAAGATTTCAAAGCACAATTTTTCAGAGTTGATAAGAATGATAAATCTCAAGAAATCAATTTTGGTGTATTAACTAATCCTAATGAATTACTTGAGTTATTGACTGATTTTGTTCAAGACGAGGAAAATGTTGAAAATATTGTAACAAATTCAGTTCAAAAATTATCGATCCATGTGAAAGATTCTATGGAACTCTTAGCGGAAGAGAAACTTGTCAGCAAGAGCGATTTCGAGAGTGCTGATAAATCTTGGAAGAAGGGATTAGCAAATGTTAGAGCTGATGTTGAGGAATTGCAGAAAATAGTTGTGACAAAAGAAGAACTAAATGATTTCCAAGAGAAGCAATTAAGTGCTTACGATAAACAAAAGAGAATGAATTTTGTCTTGTTATTTACAACTATATTGAGCTTAATACTTGTAGGCATTGTTTTGGTTTTAACTTTGTTACCATAGGAACTTAGCCCTTTTTGAGTGTTATATCCGAGTACTTAACTCTTCCAGGTCTTTTCCGAACAGCATATAGTATAGATACAAGCATCACGGTAGTAACTGACCCAATCGCAAGATATGACCATGGAAAATTATTAACTACAAATGTATTCCGACTAAGTGGAGGAGTAAACCATCTGTAATGTGGATCATAAGAAGCATTGGTAAAAGAACCAAAATTTATGTAGATCGAGGCATCTTTTATTGGAACAGTAGTTGATGGTAAAGTAGTGTTTACAATTCCTTCTGAGCCATCTCTTATTATCCAATCCTCCCATTCATATTCAGCTTTAAATTCTCCAGCACTAGCTTCAACTTTCGAATTTGAGAATACCAAATCATAACTAGAGCTTAATGACAAATGAAGAGCTAGTTTTGTTCCTCCTGTTACAGGCATGAAATTTGTGAATGTAAAATATGACTTTATTTCACCAGGAGCAAGAACGGTACTAACTTGACGAGCGAGTAAAACGTGCTCTCTTGCTGTATAGAAATCTACCGTCAACAAACCGTCATTTGTTGAAAACTGCGAATAATAAATTGGTTGTCCATCAATACCAAATCCGAATTTAACTCGAATCATATTAATTAATGGTGTTAGACCAACGACTGTGTCAGTTGCTGGTTCAAATAATCCATTACTGTCCGAATCCACAAATTCTATGAGTGATTCGTAGTTCCATCCAAATTCTAAGTTAGGAATCCCCGTTGACACATCCTCATAAAATCTTGAATCTATTTCTAATAGACCACCTACACCATCATTAAATATATCCAAGTTGTGACCTAATTCATGACTAGCAGAAGAACCATTGACTGTTTCGTATGTTTGATAACCCAACCGATCTTCTTTCACTTCAAAGAATAATGGATGTGTTAACCTTGCTTCTATATTATCAGCTATCGTGTCACCATCGCTGTCTGAGAATAAAATAACTGATTCATAAATTACCATTGAAAAGGAAAGCGCAGTAATCATACTAAAAACTACTAACAAGGTAGCAATATTTACATGGGGTTTATCTCTTACGAATTTTTCTTTAGACATTAAACATCATTTCTTTTAAACTAGCTATAACAGTACGAATTTTTCTAAAAGATATAGTGCTTTAAATTATGTTGAAAATTATAGGAATTTCTTCATAAAATGTTACAAGAGAAAGTTATTTGTATCAAGTATGTAGACAATTATTTGTGGTGCTTGCCTTGGGGTCAAATAAAAGGAGCCTTGAAGAGTTTATCGAAGAACTTGTAGATTGGGATGAGGCAACTCGAGGTGAAGCTGCAAAAGCTCTCGGTGAAACTGAAGATGAGGAAGCAATTGATCCTTTATTGAAGGCTTTAATGGAAGATGAATCCGAAGATGTCCGAGTATCAGCAGCTAGAGCTTTAGGGAAATTTTATGGAAATAAAAGAATACCTACGGAATTAGGTTTGATAATAGAAGAAGAAATATCACCCATTGTCCGAATAGCTATTGCTAATTCTATTGGCAATCTCGAAAACATTTCTGCTACGAAATTATTGATCCCTATATTGGAAAGAGATGAATCCTTTTGGGTGAGAGAAGCAATAATCGATGCTTTTGGTAAGATTGGAACAAAGGAATTTACACCCCTAATTCTGAGACACCTAAAAGAGGACCCCTCGGAAGAAGTAAGAGTTCAAGCAGCTGCTGCTTTACAAAAATGCTCTGACAAATCTATTCTTGAGGAAATTCTAATGATATTTCAAAAAGAGGATTCAGATGAAGTAAAAAGCCACATAACTGGAATAATTGCTAATTTAGGGGATATTGAATCCGTAGAATTATTAACCACAGCATTGGAAAATGATGATTTTAAACTTACTCAAGCTGCGGCAGCAGAAGCAATACATAATATCGCTCAAAAACTAGGTTATAAAGACGATAATGAGATGCTGGATTCTCTGTAAAAAACCAGACTAAAACATTTAAACTAGTTCAACTATTTTTCATGTGCAATCAAGAATTATTATTAGGTTAACATCAATGACTAAATCTACTATACGGGAAATTTCCGGAATGACAAACAAGAAGGTATCTGATGAAACAGCAAATAGAAAACAAGATCACATTGAAATTTGTTGTAATAAATTACATGAAATAGAAATGTCAGTTACTACTGGTTTTGAGGATATTCATTTTGTTCCAAATGCTTTACCAGATATCAATTTGGATAATATTAATATGAATACTGAATTTCTAAAACATGATTTCGATTTTCCAATTTTTATCTCGTCTATTACTGGTGGAACAAAACTCGCCAAAAAGATAAACAGTCGTCTTGCTAAACTCGCTGAGAAATACAATATCGGAATGGGTGTTGGAAGTCAGAGAGCAGCCATAGAAGATGAAGCCAATACAGATTCATTCACTATTGTTCGCCAACATGCTCCAAATGCTTTTGTAGCAGCCAATTTAGGAGCTGTGCAATTCAATTATGATTTCACTATCAAACACGCAGAAGAAGCTGTTGAAATGATAAATGCTGATGCACTTATAGTACATCTAAATCCGCTGCAAGAAGTTATTCAACCTGAAGGAAATACAAATTTCAGCAACCTAACAACAAAGATTAAGGAAATAGGAAAGAAACTCAAACAACCACTGATTGTTAAAGAAGTGGGTTCGGGGATATCTCAAGACATTGCTCTAGATTTAGTTGATGGCGATATCCCAGTTATTGATGTTGCAGGTGCTGGAGGAACAAGTTGGTCTCAAATAGAAGCAATCCGTGCAAAACAACAGGGACTTACCAAAGAACAAAGGGTTGGTGAATTATTCAAAGATTGGGGGCTTCCTACTGCGGTTAGTACCATTGAAGTAGGTAAATTCCGAGATAGGGTTGAAATCATCTCATCAGGTGGAATTAGAAATGGTTTACAAGCAGCAAAAGCTTTAGCAATTGGAGCAAAACTAGTGGGGATTGCATTACCATTAGCTTGTTTAGCTGCTACCGGAACAGAAAAAGAATTAATTAATTGGTTGGAACAGTTTATTTACGAATTAAAAACAACCATGTTTTTAGTTGGTGCTGAAGAATTAGAAGGTCTACAATATGCTCCTATGACAGTAACCGGAAAAACAGCTGAATGGTTGAATGCTAGAGGATTATTAGAAGAACTTGAAATGATTAATTTACGAGGATAAGACATATGAACCGCTCATTTGAAGATGAATCACCATTTAAGGAAGATCTAGGACCTCTTATAAAAACACTTGAAAGTGATCCTGATTGGAATAAGCGATTTGGTGCTGCCAGTAAACTGTTTAGACTTGGAAAGGAAAAATCAGTTGATCCATTGATTAAAGCTCTACAAAATGATTCTCATCCTGAGATGAGACGATTTGCAGCTTTTCTGCTTGGTAGACTTGGAGATCCTCGAGCAACTTGGGCGCTAATTGCAGCTTTACGGCAAGCTCTTAGTGAGAAAGATAAAACGATTACCTATCATACTAAAGAGGCACTAGTTAAAATCAAAAGTAGTGATTTACCTTCGATATTGACAAGTACGATTGATGATAGTGAAGAATTCTTTGAAATGAGAATTATGGCTCTTAATTTGTTAGGCGAGATTGCTGATACAAAGAGCGTAGAATGTTTAATACAAGTAATTAATAATCCAAATACCGAAGGAAAAATTAGAGGTCGTGCGATCGAAGTATTAATCTATACCGGACATTTAGCAGGTTTACAACTAGTGTTAGATCTTCTTGAAACAACTACAAATAAAAACTTCCAGAAAGTTGTCGCTCGTGCTCTATGTAAAACACCTCTGAAAAATAAAACAATTGTATTACGATTTGGTGATGCTTTACTCCATATTATGGAAACCGAAGAAGGTAAGAAAAAAGAAAAAGATACTGAATTAACAAAACTTGCAGCAGAGTCTCTTAAACAACTAGCTATAAACATCAATATTACTTTTAAACAATTAATGGACAAAATAATTATAGTTCGTAAAAAACAAAAACAGAAATAGTCTTTCTTAAGGAAAGATTTAAATGATGTTCCTTTTGTCACCAAATTAGGAAATTTACCTCAAGCGATGACTAGTAAATCAATTTATCACTGTTGATTTGCGATGAGGAAGCTCGAGGAGGAATATTATCAATGAGCAAACCATTTTATGTGAATATAGATGTGCCCGAAGAATTGAAACAAGAAGCCTTGAAAGTTCTTGAGAAAGCTCGAGATACTGGTAAAACCAAGAAAGGTACCAATGAAACTACTAAAGCTATTGAAAGAAATCAAGCTAAATTAGTTTTAATTGCCAATGATGTTCAACCACAAGAAATTGTGATGCACTTACCGCTTCTCTGTGAAGAGAAAAATATCCCGTATGTTGTTTGTGGATCTATGAAAGACATTGGTAAAGCAATTGGTTTAGATCGTCCTTCCGCAAGTGCAGGAATCACTAATCCAGGCAATGCTAAAGATGCTTTAGATTCCCTTGTCAAGAAACTTGTGGCATTGAAGAAATAAAGGAACAAAAAATTGGAATGTGATACACTATGAGCGGTCGAAGATCTCAAGATGCAGATAGAACAACCCAAGATAATTCCTATCCTGCTGAAATTGTGCAAGTAGTAGCTCGCACTGGTGTCACTGGTGAAGTTCTTCAATGTAAAGTACGAGTACTTGAAGGACCAGATAGAATGAGAATTATAACACGTAATGTTAAAGGTCCAGTAAGAGTGGGCGACATTCTCATCTTAAGAGAAACAGAACGTGAAGCTCGAAGAATGAGAGGAAGAAGATAAGTAATTATCAAGGAGACATGTGACAAATGAAAGAACAAACATGTGCATTCTGTGCTTCCGGAATTGAACCTGGAACAGGTACAATGTTAGTCAAGAATGATGGTTCGATTTTGTGGTTCTGTTCGAGAAAATGTCGAGTGTCAATGGTTGATTTCAAACGAAACCCAAGGAAACTCAAATGGACAGAAAGATACGAGCAAAAGATTCTCACTGGTGGCAGATCCCGTAGACGAAGAAGAAGCAGGTAATTTTAGTTCCTGCTTAATTTTTCATTTTTTTTCTTTTTTGTTAATTCTTTGTTCAAAACAACAAATTCTTAATATTGTATGTTTATAGAGAATTAGTTGAACAAGTGTATTAAGATATATTTCAACAATAATTAGGAGTCGCTAAACTATGAAATACAAAGAGCAATTAGATAAAGCAGAACAGCTTGAAGCACAAGGGAAAAATGTGGAAGCTGCTAAAATATATGAAAATATAGGTACTAAGAGTTTACGAGAGGAAGGGGAAGAAAGAAAAGCTGCTCCAAAAATAATCGCAAAAAGCATTGCTAGATATATATTAGCAGGAAAAATAACGCAAGCACAAGATCTTGCCTTTCAAGTCTTATTCATGAAAGATGAAGATCCATTTCTTTCATTGCAAATTGAAACAGCGATTTCATCAAAAACAAATGTTGTAAGAGGATTCTTGATAAAGAAATTTCCAACTAAAATGGATGACAATAACAAAACATTACTTGAAATACCTCAGAATAGAAAAGTCATGAAAATAGAAAAAGAAGTTACTATAAAGAAAATGTGGGAGCAAACAATTTATGGGGAATATAAAGAGAAATTTGATTTACTTGATCAAAAGTATCCAAATCCAAAAGAAATGATAAATTTTATCCTCTCAACAAAAACAGGAATAAATATTGTTGGTGGGGAAACATTAGATGGTCAGAAAATACTGGTTCTCATTGCTGCCACATATAACGATGATCCAATTGAAGTCATTGATCTAAAGACAAGCTAAGAAAATCTTTATTGTTACTTTTATTAAAAAGTGGCAAGTCCCTAAGTTCGATGACTTAATTAAAACCCCGCTGACCAACAGTTACCTCCACGCCGCAACCCCAGAGGCATGCCTAACAGGACGGACGGCCGCTCACTTCCGTGCCTAACCGATTTGGTCCCTACGCTTTCTAACCTTACCCTCCGGTGAAGGTCTCTACGATTAAACATCTTCTAGGACGTCGTTTCGACGGCTTCTGTTGGGCGCTTGAATTAATCTTATCACCTCAACTAAGGTCTTCAGCCGGTTAAGAGCATTTACCGTTATAGAGGAGCCCTAGCTCTCCGCTTAGACTTGCCAAGATTTTTTGTGATTTTCACCTTTAAAAAGTATTCCGTTTACTAATAAATTCTTATGAATCTAATTTTGTTAAATCAAGAAATTTAAGCAAACGATTTAATTAAAGAATCGAGTATTTTATTCTAATAAGTATTAAAAGCTTATCAAGTCAATTCGGTTCATGCTGGTGAGATAATGTCAGTCGAAGAAGATCGCAAAAAAGCAAAAGTGAAATTAAAAGGGATTTGTGGAGTATACAGAATTTGCGATGGAGATCCATCACGTTTATGCCAAGGACAAAGTTACGGTAGGAAATTGGGTTTAGGAGGAGTTGGTTCAGGAGCTAGTTTTACAAACAATGTTAAAGCGTTAGCAAAAATTAAACTGAAAATGAAAACAATTGATCCCCACCTCGAACCAAACACTGAAAATACTTTTCTTGGGAAGAAGATATTATTTCCAATTATGGGAGCAAGTGTCACAGGAGTTAATAGTTTTGGGGGTGAAGATGTGATAACTGAAAAGGAATTAAGTAGAGCAATTGTTCTTGGTTGTAAAGACGCAGGAACGATTGGTTTCAGAGGAGATACTTACACTTATTCATTAGAGAAAACGTATGGGTTGGATGCAATTGAGGAAGCTGATGGCTGGGGAATCAAAATTATCAAACCAAGAGAGCAAGAAACCATTAAACAATTCATTAGGAAAGCTGAAAAAATCAAAGCAATTGCTGTTGGAGTGGATGTCGATGGTTGTGGGTCTGTTATAATGGCCAGACATGAGAAACCTGTCTTCCGTAAAACAGTTGACGATCTTAAAGAACTAATATCTTCAACAAAGCTACCATTTATTGTTAAAGGTATAATGAATATAGAGGATGCTGAATCAGCGGTTAGAGCTGGAGCAAAAGCTATCGTGGTTTCAAATCATGGAGGACGAGTTTTAGATCACACGCCAGGAACTGCTGATGTATTACCCGATATTGTCCAAGTCGTCAAAGGAAAAACAACTGTCCTTATTGATGGAGGAATTAGAACAGGTTATGATGTTTTAAAAGTCATGGCTTTAGGGGCTGATGGAGTTTTATTGGGAAGAGATGTAATAAGAGCTGCAGTAGGTGGAGGTGCTGCAGGTGTTACTCGTTTAATGAATCATGTCCATTCAACACTTAAGAAAGCAATGAAAATAACTGGTTGTGAAACTATAAAAGACATGCATGGAGAAATTCTTAACGGAATTTAAGGGAAAATTTATGCCATCAAGTTATTTTTTTCTAAAAGAACATTTAATAACCAATATTTCATTTATCTTTAAAATGATGCATTACTATTATTAGGTGTAAAAATGACAGACTTCAAGAAAGGTTTAGAGGGCATAATAGCACTTGAAACGGAGATCTCTTATATTGACGGTGTAAAGGGTATATTGGAGTATCGAGGATATAGAATTGAACAATTAGCCGAATTATCCTTCGATGCAGTTATTCATCTTTTACTCTATGGTAAGCTTCCAGACTTAGAAGAACTTGATCATTTCTCTAATATGGTAAAACAAAGAAGAGATTTGGATGTTCGTACGCGGGAAGTTATTCATTTCTATAATTTCAATATTGAAGCTATGGACGCATTAATGACGGCATTCGCTCATATGTCTCATAGTGATCCTGATCTAAATATTAATTCCCCAGAAGCGAATATTAGGAAAGCTCTTAGATTAATTTCTAAAGCTCCAACAATTGTAGCGTATTATCAAAGAATACATGAAGGTAAAGAAATAATTACTCCAAATGAATTACTACCTCACTGTTCAAACTTCTTATACATGCTTAGAGGAAAAATACCAACAGTATTAGAAGCAAAAATTCTAAATGTAGACTTCATATTAAGTGCTGAGCACGAATTGAATGCTTCCACTTTTGCAGTTAGAGTAACTGCTTCAACTTTGTCAGATATTCACTCAGCTATTATCTCAGGAATTGGAACCTTAAAGGGTGTTCTTCATGGTGGAGCCCGTTTAGCGGTTATGAATATGCTGGATGAAATTGGCGTGGTGAAAAATACCGAAAAGTACATTATGAATTTAATTAAGAACAAGCAAAGAATAATGGGTTTTGGTCATAGAGTCTACAAAGTTATTGATCCAAGGGCAAACATTTTCAGGGATTTAGCGAAAAAACTCGGTGAAGAGAAAAATAACATGAAATGGTATGATATAGCGGTCAAAATTGAAGAAGTGGTTACTAGAGAGCTTGTAGAAAAACAAGGAAAAACAATCTACATGAATGTAGATTTCTATTCAGGAGTTATTTACAAATATCTTGATCTTCCACCTAAACTAGCGACTGCAATATTCGCTTTGGGACGAATAACTGGATGGTTAGCTCACGCTTTGGAGCAATACAAAGATAATCGACTTATAAGACCAAGAGCCAAATATATTGGAGAACATCACGATCCCAAGGAAAAAATCTAAATGTGTATGGAGAATGAGTAAAAAACAATTAGACGTTACTGATGAATTATAATATGATAAAAAAAGAATCATATTTTATAACATAAACAAACTCAAAAAAATTGGTTTAGAAAATATTTCTCGTTTACCATCCTCCATTAAAATCCTTTTAGAAGCAGTTCTTCGTAATTTTGATAATAATATTATAAAGATTGAACATATAGAGAATTTAGCAAATTGGAATCCTAAGAAGAAAATAAAAGAGGACTTTCCTTTTATCCCTGCTAGAGTGATTTTACAAGATTTTACGGGAGTACCTGCTGTTGTAGATCTTGCAGCTATGCGTTCAGCTTACAAGAGGTTGGGTGGAAACCCAGCAAGTATAAACCCTTTAGTTCCAGTGGATCTTGTAATTGATCATTCAGTACAAGTTGATTATTATGGAACTCAAGATGCTAGACTGAAAAATGAAGAAATAGAATTTAAACGAAATAAGGAACGATATTTGCTTTTACGATGGGCTCAGAAAGCTTTTGATAATTTCAAAGTTGTCCCGCCGGGCAGGGGTATTGTACATCAAGTTAATCTAGAATATTTGGCATCTGTTATACAAATAAAAGAAATTAATGAGGAATTAGTTGCTTTTCCTGATACTCTTGTTGGTACTGATTCTCATACAACTATGATTAATGGATTAGGTGTTTTAGGATGGGGTGTTGGTGGTATTGAAGCAGAAGCTGTTATGCTTGGGCAACCTTACTACATGCCAATTCCTGATGTAATAGGTGTAAGGTTAATCGGTGAATTGAAAGAAGGTGTTACAGCAACTGATCTTGTGCTAAGAGTAACTCAAATGCTACGAGAATATGGTGTAGTGGGTAAATTTGTAGAGTTTTTTGGTTCAGGTTTATGTAATCTAAGTTTGCCGGATAGAGCAACGATATCCAATATGGCTCCAGAATATGGAGCAACCATGGGATTTTTCCCAATCGATGAACAAACCATCAAATACTTGCTTTTATCTGGTCGGAAAAAAGAACACGTTGAGTTGATAAAGAATTACGCGCAACGTCAAGGCATATTCTATGAACAAGATAAGGAAGAACCGATGTATACCGATGTTCTGGAATTAGATCTTCTCACCATCGAGCCAAGTCTAGCAGGACCAAAAAGACCTCAAGATAGAATTCCAATGAATCAAATGGAAGAAGCATTTGATTTAGCGCTTACAGAAGTATTTGGTAAAGAGACACCAATTCATGAAATCTCCCACGAAGATGAGCATGAAAGATGGCAAGATGAAGGAGGTAGTTCAGAATCAGACAGTTTCTTAGAGACGGATTCCAAATATCAGCAATGGCTTGAAAGAAAAGCAAACATCAGTAAAAGTAAATTGGTTGATGATAAAATAAAAAATGGATCTGTTGTAATTGCTGCAATCACCTCATGTACGAACACATCAAATCCATCTGTGCTGATCGGAGCAGGCTTACTTGCTAAAAACGCCGTTGAAAAAGGATTAATTGTAAAACCGTTTGTAAAAACTAGTTTGGCTCCTGGATCGCGAGTAGTTTCTGGATATCTTGAGAAAGCTAAATTACTACCATTTCTAGAGAAATTAGGATTCCATATAGTTGGTTATGGTTGTACAACTTGTATTGGTAATAGTGGTCCTTTAGATAAGAAAATAGTGAAAATTATACAAGAGGAAGACTTAGTCGTAGCTGCTGTTCTCAGTGGAAATCGAAATTTTGAAGGAAGAATAAATCCCTATACTAAAGCAAATTATCTTGCGTCCCCAATGCTAGTTGTTGCATACGCATTAGCTGGTACAATAGACATTAATTTAACAAAAGATCCAATTGGGAATGATAAACAAGGAAAGCCAGTTTTTCTGAAAGACATTTGGCCAAATAAAGAAGAAATTAATAAAATTATTTCTGAAAATGTAAGTAGTGAATTATTTAGGGAACAATATTCCGAAATTTTTGAGGGAACAGATTTATGGATGAATCTTTCCATTCCGAAAGGAAAAAGCTATAACTGGGATATGAATTCAACATATATTCAAGAACCACCTTTCTTCATAGATTTTCCAATACAATCACCTAAAATAACGAATATCAAAGATGCCCGTGTTTTGGTTTTATTAGGTGATTCCATAACTACTGATCATATCTCTCCAGCAGGAGCAATACCTGCTAAAGATCCTGCAGGCACTTACTTGATAGAAAAAGGCATTAAACCTCTAGATTTCAATTCCTTTGGTTCAAGAAGAGGGAATCATGAAGTAATGCTACGAGGGACATTTGGCAATATTCGTTTGAGGAATAAGTTAGCACCAGAAAAAGAAGGTGGATGGACGAACTATATTCCATCAAATAAAATAATGAGTATTTACGATGCTGCAATGAAATACAAAGATGCAAGTATACCACTGATAGTGATTGCTGGTAAAGAATATGGAACGGGAAGTTCTAGAGATTGGGCAGCAAAAGGAACATTGTTACTTGGGGTTAAAGCAGTTTTAGCCGAATCTTATGAAAGAATACACAGAAGTAATCTTGTAGGAATGGGTGTGTTACCTCTTGAATTTCTTAAGGGAGAGGATATGGAGACATTAAAGCTAACTGGTAAAGAGCAATTCAGTATTACTGGAATCGATAATATTTCTCCTGGGAAGCAACTTGTAGTTAAAACAACGGACATTAATGGCAACAAGAAAGAATTCAAAGTATTAGCTCGTTTAGATTCTGATATTGAAGTAGAGTACTATAGAAACGGTGGCATTCTGCACACGGTTTTAAGAAATATGGTTTCAAAATGATTTTTTTACCTTTTACTAGTTTTTCTTAAACAAAGTATCTAGCATTTGACAACCTTTGCATACTTTGCTACTAGCTGGTTCAGAACAAATTTCACAAAGATAATACGTTTTAGCTTCATCTTTATTTGTGATTTCAATTAAAGACTCTGCTCTTTTATGACTAATAGTATCCATACTATTTTTTATACAATTCAATGTCCCAGGGTACTTTTCTTCAATTTCAATAGTGAAATTTCGAACATCTAAACGCATAGCTTCTACTGCATATGGGCATTCTGTTGTGTGATAAGTAAGATTATTGTAAAAAGCATACAAAACAACATCACGTTCTGCTACTGCTTGAAGCGGTTTTACTCGAGGAACAAAAAGTTCATGTGTCTTTTCTGGTGGCAAATCTCCTCTAAGTAATTTGTTGGAATCACCACGAAGCAAATTTAGCAGAATAGTCTGTGTTACATCATTCAAATTATGACCTGTAGCAACCTTATCCCCATTGAGTTTTCTTGCAGCAATGTTTAATGCTTTTCTTCGAAAAACACCACAAAATGAACATGGACCATGCTTAACTATTTTTGTTTTCCTTTTTGATGGCAATTGCTTCTGGAGCTTTCGAGATCTCTCAACAATTTCATCTAAGGAATAACCGATCAACTCTTTAAAAGAAAACAGATGAAATTCCACATCTAATTTCTTAGCAGCCATTTCAGCAATTGGTAATCCATCTTCTCTATAATTAGCAATTCCTTCATCAATACAAACAGCAATGAGTTCTGAAGGATATTTTCGTTCAATTTTATGCAAAATATCCAATAAAACTGTGCTATCTTTTCCTCCCGATAATCCTATTATGATTCGATCATTTCTTTCAAATAACTTTTTTTGACTAACTGTTTTTCTAACAATTGACGAAACCCATTTGGAAAAACATTCTTTACAAAGATATCTACCATCGATTCTCCTATATGTTACTGCAGGTTTTTTCTTACAGGTATAGCATTCCGGCAGATTCTTTGTCAATGGCTTCGTCTCCTAAACCTTTCTTGGATTCCCTCTATTTAACCAAAGGGAACAAATCCATACTTAAATAATGGGATGATTAATACAGCTAAGAATAATACTAGAGCAAGAAATCTGAAGATATCCAGTATGATTAGCGCTAGTCTCTTATTTTTCATATATTGAAACAAAAATGATGAAAGTAATTTATCGCCATCTAGAACAAAAGGTATTGGTAAAGCATTAAATAAAACAGATCCAAGTGTTACTACAAGCGTCCACATGAGTTCTTGCTCAAAGAAATAGGGGAAGAATTTCCACGCCCAAGGAAATTTTGGTTCTTGGTATGGGATTGTTCGTACACCTAAATACCCCGATTGATTGAAATCCGGATGTGGGTCTAAACGAACGTTAAACGTTCCCTCAGTCGTATTTAGGATTATTAATTGGTTTGGTTTTGTGTTATTCATGTAGAGTGAAAAGGTTTCATATGTATCAATATGAGTAGAATTTATATCAAAGATAGCAATTCCTCGTTTTAATCCTTCAGTATCTGCTGGTGTATCATTTACTACTTCGTGTATTAAGACACCATCCGCCGGATGATAAAAAGGAGCTACAATATTTGCTGAAAAAATTAAGACAGGTATTGTGAGTAAACCGAGTATTAAATTGGGGAACATACCAGCAGCAAATGTCCTCATTCTTGTTTTATATGATGATTTAATCAAATCCTCTTCATCTGGTTCAACAAACGCGCCAAAAAATATGGCAAAGAAAGCTAAACCTGTTGATTTTAATTCAACACCATCTGCATGACTAACGACCCCATGAGCTAGTTCATGAGGTACCATAGTGAGGATTATTGGAATAATTAAGTACATGAATGTTCTAAAAGAGATTGTTACCCCAGGGATAATTAATCCAACAGTAGGACCTGTAACAGGTATAATTGGTTTGAAGAAATTTACCAAACTAAAGATCAATAATCCAATTGATGCTAACGTCATAAGTAAGCCAAAGAAAATAGAAATATTACCAAATACCCTCCAGAACCGAGCATATTTCTTTGCTATTCGTTTTATTATCTTATTGAAACGTTTCGTGCGCATTAATAGAAATAAGGGACCAAGAGTCCAATCAAATCTCTCATCAACTTTGAGATAGCGTCCAAGTAAATAAACTATGAACCAAATGACTGCAATAATAAGTAATGTATATCCCCAGTGCAGCATAGCTTATTCCTCTTTACAAATCATCATTCTAATTATTTATATGAGTGATGAAATCACTGAATTTTAAAAAACCTATGGTAACTTTCTTCAATTTTCTCGGAAAAAGAAATTAGTACTAAAAGGTAATATCTGTTAACTACAATTGGTGGAATAATGAAACGAAAAGCTTCTAGAACTAAAACGAAAGGTATTGCTGACACTATTGAAGTTACGTATACTCCTGAGCATTGGTCTTTACTAAAGGAAATTAGGGAAAAAGCAATCAGCATCATGGAAAAATTAGTCAAACATAGTATTCAAGCTATATTATATGGTTCAATTACTCGAGGAGACGTTTCAGAAACGAGTGATATTGATTTATTTATACCATACGAAATTTCATCCTTTAAAATTGAAACAGCTCTCCAACAGGAAGGCTTACAAATTTTTGCAAAGAAAATTGTACAAGCTACTCCTAAACATTTAGTGAAAGCACACATCTACCCGAGTGAAGAAACATGTATTACCTTTCCCTTAACTTCAATCAGAGAACGTGAATTTGATTTTATTCAATTTGGAGGTAGTTTGGAGTTAAAACAACTATTGGAAGAAAAACGAGTTCCGGGAGTTGATAAAAGATTAATCCTTATTACTCCATTGGATAAAGGTCATAGAGAATCACAAGTTATTGGATACGAATCTGTTGTTGCGAAGAAAATTGGCGTTAGTGTTGATTTAGTTAAGGAAAGAGTTCGGGTGTTAACTACTCGAGACAAGGTTGGAAGAACGGGGGTTTATCTAGATGTAGAATTATCTCCGGAAGAGAATATTGATGAGGTTTTTAAAGGTTTAAAGGATACTGACCCTATAATAAGAAGAAGAGCAAAAATGTAATTTTACAGAAAATTCAAACAATCTGTGGTGACAAGTAATGAAAAAGAAGATTAGAGCATTAAAAGGAGGATCATATATTAAGGGACAACTACCTCCAGGTTGTAAAAACTGCCGGAAAGGAGCAGAGCTTTTCTTCTTTGTTACCGGAAAATGCCATGAAAGTTGTTATTATTGTTCGCTTGCTCGAAATAAAAGAGGAGAAGATATAATATTAGCAAATGAGCGTCCTATCTCAAGTTTTTCTGGTGTTATGCTTGAAGCGTCAAATATGAATGCTCTTGGTGCAGCTGTTACTGGTGGGGATCCCCTCCATTGTGTTGATCTTACTGTTGATTATATTGAAAAAATGAAAAAGGAGTTTGGGAAGAAATTTCACATCCACCTTTATACATCTGGAAGATACGCAAACGAGGAAAACTTATCAAAACTCTACCATGCAGGACTGGATGAAATACGCTTTCATCCACAGAATAAAGAACAGGAAAAAGCAATTGCTAAAGCTTTAATGTATGATTGGTTGGTGGGTGCAGAATTACCTGTTATTCCTGGAATTAAGAAGGATATTCTCAAATTTCTTGGTTTTCTGGATAAACTTGAAACAATCAAATTCTGTAATATGAATGAACTCGAAGCTACTGAAGCAAATATTAAGAAACTCAAAGAAAAGGGTTTTGAATTAAAATCTGAAAATTCATCTGCAATAAAAGGAAGTGAAGAATTAGCACTTGACATTCTTCAAGAATCCGATGTTGATTTTACTCTGCACTATTGTAGTGCTTTAACTAAAGATGCGGTGCAATTTAGAAACAGATTAATTAGAACAGCTGAAATTGTACGAAAACCCTATGAAGAAATTCAAGACGGTATGATTGTTAAAGCAGTCTTCGCTTTACCAGATTTTTCCATTCCAGAAGAATTCATGGAAATGATGCTAGAAGAATATGAAATAGAACAAGATATGATTTTCCTCAGAGAGGATAAATTAATTGAAACAAGTTGGTATATCGCTGATGTTCTTAGAGACGTTTTGTTTGAGAGATTCGAAATTGATGATATTAGCATAACCTACGAATACCCTACTTATCACAGAACGGTAATAGCTAAGACCTCATTGAGGGAATTATCATTATTGAAAGACATTTCAGAAGTAAACCAAGAGGATTAGGTGGCAAATTCTTCTAATATTTTTTATATAAGAGAATCAAAGATATTGCCATGAAACCCGAAAAGAAAGATAAGATAATTTTCATTATTGCATTATCATTAGGATCCATAATACTTGCGGGAGTCATACTAGCAATTGATTTCCTATATGCAGGAATCCAAGAGCGATACATCTCAAACGTAATCACTTCATATACACCGAATTTAGAGCTTGCACAAAAAGTCATTCTATCTAGCTCTTTAACGATATGCTTAGGCCTTATTGCTTATGTGTTAATTGTTTGGTATTTAACAAGAACAGAGAAAATCAGGTTGCAATTAGAAGAAGAGCAGATAATCGATCAAGATAGTAGTTTAAATTTCCGAACATTTCAAACTGAGATTTCAAGATCTATGAAAGTTTTGAGAGATTTGTTTGTTTACTTGATTGTTGTAGTATTAATCTCTGGATTATTTAGTTTCTTGAGATTTGTATGGATTCTTAGTAAATATCGGTCTTCAAGTGATTTATTCATTGAATACTACTTGACAAATATTCCCTCCATGGTTATCAGTGTTACACTTTACTTAGCATTAGGTTACATGATTAGTTACATTGTATTCACTTCTCTTCAAAAATACATGCGTTTGCGAGTTATTTCATTAAGTTATGAAAGTGCAATGGAAAAAGTCCTCGATAATTTTGATCGGTTGATGAAAGAGGATCAAAAGTAGACAGATAATGAAGAAATCTTACCAAGTAAAAATCAGTCTTAAAACAGTGTGAGTTGATAAATAGATTGAAGCGTAGAAGCGACGATTTAGATAAATGGATAGCCATTCTCTCTAAACTAGCTCAATGTGAGGATGGGTCATCCGATGACCAAAAACTGGGACTCTCATTTTATGCTATACGGAGTTCTGCAGTTAGTGATTATCATAAACTCATAGAAATTCTAAGTGACATGGAAGAAAGAGGTTTCATACAAGTTATTGAGGAAAACAAGGAGCAATTTGAAGCTCAAGAGATAAGCATTAAGAGATATAAAATTTCTATAAAAGGCATGAAAACACTATTCGAGATTCTGATTCCTGCAAGAGATGCTCTAAGGAAATTGGACTACTGATGGACTAATTTTTTTTATCCAATCTATTTGGTGAACAAAGTAAAGCTTTCAAAGGAATATGGAAAGCGTCAATAAAGCGAAATTTAAATAGCTAGCTGTCAATGGATAGGTGTTATAAATTTGTGAAGGATATGAAAGTAGAAACAGCAGAGATAGACTCACAAGAGACAATAGATGAGAAAAGGCAATCCAAAAGTTATAAATTAAGATTATTTTCTTTAGCAGGTATTTCAAACGCGGCTATATTTGTTGCGAGAACTTTCTTGGGCTTATATGCCGTTTTTCTCGAATCTTCCACAACTGCACTCTCATTAATTACTTCCTTAAGAAATCTCATTCAGCAAACATTTCAATCTACCTTTGGGCGTATTTCTGATAATATCGGTCGTAAAATTATGATGTTTCTTGGTCTTCTTGGAAGTGGTATATCACTTGCACTATTTCCATTAATCCAGAATGAATGGGTTTTAGTAGGAGCTGTAGTTGGATTTTCATTAGGTTTTGCAAGTTTCTTTCCATCCTTTACAGCATTGCAAGGAGATCTTACTACAAAGAAAAATAGAACTGGATTAATTAGTTTAATTACAATTATTGGTGGGGGAGCAACACTCGTATATTTAATTATTGTCGGTTTTCTGGGAGATCTCGGAGAAACAAATCCAATGCAATTCGTGATAATATTTGAAATAACTGCAGCTCTTTTCGTAGTATGTGCTGTTGTTAGCTTGTTTCTCTATGAACCTAAAGTGAAAAAAATCACAGACCAAAGAATTTTTTCACTTAAACCTATCAAAGAAAATAAAACTTTTAGAAAATTCGTTTTGATAAATAGTGTCGTTGCCTTTTGTATGTCAATTGGATGGCCAATTTTTCCATTAGTTAGAGGAACCTTCGCAACAAATAAGGAAAACACTTGGGTTTGGGGATTCTTTTGTTTATTTCAAGTTATAATATTAATAGCAATTAATCCTTTAATTAATAGAGTGAAAAAGACAACACTTCTTTTCATCGGAAGAGTTGGGATGTTCTACGTTCCAATAAACTTGGCTATAACAATTTACTGGTTACCTTATTGGTGGCATTTAGCAATTGCAGGAGCCACAAGTGGATTATGCAATGCACTATACTGGGTAGGGCAAAATAGCTATATTCTGGATTGTGCACCAGAGGAACAAAAAGGAACCTATACAGGTATTCATAATTTATTCATTGGTATTTCGACATTTCTTGGATCATTGATAATGGGGTTAATTGCAGATTTTATAACAATCAAGAATGATTGGCTTACAATATTTGTTTTATTAATGATTATAGCTGCAGGCAGATTCCTTTCATCACTAGGATTTCTTTTCATAGGAGAGCCAAAAACCACAGAGTCAACTAGTTAAATAGAATAAAAAAAAGTAATTTTAACGAAAGACTATTTTTTTGATATCAAATCAAAAGCAGTGTCAACTTCAACAATAGGAACAAAACTCATTTTTAATTCTGCTTGAAAATATAAATGAAAATTCACAGGTTGTTCTTCATCTTCAATAATACAAGCGTTGATTCCTTTTGACTCTCCACCAAAAAGAAAAGGACCAAAAGTCATTTTTGGATATTTTTTTGGATTCTTTTTAATTTCTTTATTAAACTCTCTAAGTCTTTTTATGACATTCTCCAATTCATCTGGATCATATTCCCAAAAAACAACAAAATGCATTTATCATCAACTCTTAATTTAACGCAATTTTCTAATTCGCTTTTCATACTATTTAGTATTTTGTATCTTTAAGTGGAAATGTCAAATTGCTACACATTTTAATAGGATAAAAATTTGAATTTAGCTAATTCTACTAAACAGACAAAGAATTTTTATTACTAACTTAACTCATTATTTATCTCGAATAAGCTATGAGAGAATATTATTCCAAAAAACTTTCAGCAAATAAATTGAAACGTTGTTATGATATTGCTTCCCCAAGAATTAAGCAATATTTGAAAGCAGAAATTAATTTTGTACTTAAACACATTCATTCTTCAGATACAGTATTGGAATTGGGATGTGGTTATGGAAGAGTTCTGAGAGAATTAGCAAAACATGCATCAAAAGTTGTTGGCATTGATACATCTTTTGAGAGTTTGGAATTAGCTAAGGAATATTTGCTAGATTATAGAAACATTGAGCTTCATCAAATGAATGCAAATTCACTAAACTTTAAAGAAGAAACATTTGATACGGTTATTGCTATACAAAATGGTATTTCAGCATTTAAAGTAGAACCAGAAGTATTGTTAAGAGAAAGCTTGAGAATAACTAAAAAAAATGGTAAACTTATCCTTTCAAGCTATTCTGAAAATTTCTGGGAGGAAAGATTAAAGTGGTTCATTCTTCAATCTGAAGAAGAATTACTTGGAGAAATTGATTATGAAAAAACAGGCAATGGTTTTATAGTCTGTAAAGATGGTTTTATTGCAACTACGTTCTCAAAAAATGATTTTCAGAATTTACTTCAGAAGATGAATTTGAAAGGTTCTATACAAGAAATTGATTTGTCTAGCATCTTCTGCATAATAAGAAAGTGAATTTTTTATAAAAAAAAGACGGTCGTAAAAATGACCGAAAAATAAATAGAATTACTTTACAAGTTTCTCTAATTCATCCACAAAATACTTGTAACGTTTTATTCCAAGTTTCCAGAATTCAGGATCAGAGATATCTAAACCAAAAATATCACCGATTTCTTTTGGTGAAATACTGCTTCCTGCAGACAAGACTTTCTTGAATTTTGGTATGAAATCCTTTCCTTCCTCAAGATATTTCTGGTATAAAGCATAAACGAAGAGTTGCCCGTAAACATACGGATAATTGTAGAATCTGAAGTTTGCCATATAATAGTGAACCTTCATGGTCCATTCTGCATCCATAACATCTTGCCATTCGATGACATCTCCATAGATTCTGTCCCTGTTTTTTATCCAGAAATTGCTTATTGTCTGATAATCCAAGAATTCTCCACGTTTTATGGCATCATACATATCTTGTTCGAACCATGCTCTAGCTGTAACTTGAAATGCTGCCATTCCTGCACCATCGAGTACTCTTGAAATAATTGCTATCTTTTCTTTGTCACTTTGAGCTTGACTCAACAGCAAATCTGTTATAAGTAATTCTCCAAAAATTGATGCTGTTTCTGCAACAATCATAGGAATACTACTGTTTAGAATTGTTTGCTCTCGAGTAAAATAGTAGTCGTGTGTTGCATGACCTAGTTCATGTGCTAAAGTATAGACGCCAGATAAAGAATCATTGAAACTTTGTAGAATGAAAGCCGATTGTCCTTTGAACCAACTTGCACAAAAAGCACCATTTCTTTTACCAAATCTTGCAGAAGCATCCACCCGATTTTTCTCGAACATATCTCTTGTTGCAAAAGCATATTCATCATCAAATTTGCCATAAGCAGCAATCGATAATTCTTTTGCTTTTTCATAATCATAGGAAATATCTGGTGCATCAGGCAAAGGTGCAACAATATCGTAACTTGCTAATTTAGGCAAGCCAAGAAGTTTAGCTTTCAACTGCAAATATCGTCTATAGATAGGTGAACTTTCATCTATAGTTTTTAACAAACTATCAATTGTTTTCTGATCTATGTCATTTGCAATTAAACTCGCATGCATCTCTGAATCATATTGTCGTCTTTTTGTAACACTTATCCAATCATTAGTAATATTTCGCAGAGCTGATGTAAACAGCTCGCCATCTTCTTTTAATAGCTCATAAATTGCTTGATTAGCAGATTTTCTTGTAGCTCTATCAGGATGTGGAAGAAGGGAATTCGCCTCACCGTAAGATAGTTTTTTCTTCTCGCCTTCAACTTCTACTTCGAAAAATCTGGTGTTTAACCATTTACTTTGTAGTTGGGACCAACCTCTTAAACCAAATTGATCTTTCTCGATTATTAACTGCTCTTCAATTTCAGATAGTTGATGTGGAACAGCTCTTTTCAATCTTTCAAGGTAGTGTTTATATTTTGCTAAATTTTTATCAGTAATTAGTCCAGGTTTACTATGGACCAATTTTCCAATTTCTAAAGTCATGAATGCTAATTTCTTACTCAAATTTGCTTGTAGTTTATTTACTCTGTCAAAGAGTTTTTGTGATGCAGGTATTGTCATATTTGCAGAAAATGTTAGTCTTGAAAACATACCTAGATTTCTTGTTTCAACAAGGTATTTTTCATATTCTTGTAGTAAGTTTAGAAGTTCTTTACTTGAGAAATTGATAATCTTTCCTTGGTAATTTGTAACTAATTCATCCGCAGCTTTCAGAATAGATTCTATTGCTTTTTCAATAGATGGATCAGTCACACTTGGAAAAACAACTGATAAATCCCAAGCTATTTCAGGTTTTGTCATTAAAATTCATCTTTCCTCATTTGGGTGTGCTAATTTAAAAAAAATTATAGGAAATTTAATCTTTTGGTCTTTATGAAAAACCATTTCATTTTATGAATTGCTCATACTCTTTATCATCAATTATTCGCTTCAGAATTTGAACTACATTCCATACATCTTGATAAGTATTATAGAGTGCTATCGGAGCGATTCGTACAATATTCTTTGGTCGAAAATCTGGAACTACATCATGGGATTTTAATGCTTCACAAATCTCGAAAGCAAATTCTTCTCTTTCAAGTGCAATGTGACCACCCCTTCTGTTTGGGTCTCTCGGAGTTCCTATACTAATATTGTAAGGTTTTTTTGCAAGTAGTTCGTCAACGAGATAAATTAAATAAGAAGTTAATTTCAGTGATTTCTCTCTGATATTTTCTATACCAGCCTCTAAAGTCACTGCTAATGCACCTTCAATTGCTGCAGCACCAATTATCCCAGGGGAGGATATTTGCCATCGACCAGCACTTGTAGCAGGTTCAAAATCTAAAGACATATTGAATTGTGTTTCTTTATTATTACCAAACCAACCGGCTAATCCTGGGTATTCATTGAAGTGTTTTTTATTCACATAAAGAAAAGCGGGTGCCCCAGGACCACCATTTAGATATTTGTAACTACACCAAAAAGCAAAATCTACATCCCATTCATTGAATTTATGGGGAACTAACCCTACAGAATGACTGCAATCAAAACCAATATTGATATCTCGTTTGTGTGCTTCTTTTGTAAGGTGAGGAATATCTAAGAGTTGACTACTTCTATACAAAACTGAAGGCAAAACTATTAGTGCGACATCATCGGTCATTAAATCAACTATGTCTTTTTCATCAAGAACACGACCATCTTTACTTGGAGTAAGAATTAATTCAGATTCAGGATTATATCCCTTAAGAGCCACTTGACTTTTTAGAGCATAGATATCTGTGGGAAAATTCAACTCGTCCGCCAAAAGTTTTGAGCAGCCTTCCTTTGGTTTGTAGAAAGAGCTTACTAATGCATGTAAGTTGACAGTTGTTGTCCCGGTAGCTACAACTTCATCTGGTTTTGCTCCTACAATTGGAGCTATTTGTGCTCCTAGGTCTTCACTAAAAAAGAACCAAGGCTTTTCAGCATCAAGCCACCCATCAATAGCAATGGTTTTCCATTCATCTATGATTCTTAAAAGAGATGTTTCAGAAAGTTTTGGCATTAAACCTAATGAATTTCCATCCACATAGATCTTATTTTTTGGTATAAAGAATTTTGATCGATATTCTGCTAGTGAATCTTGTTCATCTAAGGTTTTTGCACAGGCTTCTGTTGTATTAAAATCATATTTCATAGCTATTCCTCGCTTGAGTGTATACTTTTCAAAAGAAAAATCTATTGATTAAATGCTTTTTTTAAGTAAAACCTGCAATTTTAACCCATTTTCCGACAAAAATAGGCGGATGAATTTCATAGATATATTGAATTTTAAGCTACAACAGCTGCTCTAATTTTCTAGAACGCTTTTATTAATAAAATCCTATGTTAAAATAGTAAAATTCGATTAGATTATGAATTTTAGAGGTCGATTTTAAAATGAACATTAAAAAACTATTTAGAAGCAAAAAAGCAGTGAGCTCCGCTATTGCCACAGTATTCTTAATTGGAATTGCTTTAACTACAGTAGGAATTTTGTATGGCTCTATGGATATAGCTTTTGACTCACGAGTGGATGAAGCAGGAACTATTACTGCTCAAGATTATGATAACGATGGTTTGATTGATACTATTACTATGCCATTATTGAATAATGGAAAAAATGATGCTGATTTTGTAAGTATTGTTGTTGTT
This sequence comes from Candidatus Heimdallarchaeota archaeon, assembly GCA_030629105.1. Lineage (GTDB taxonomy): Archaea > Asgardarchaeota > Heimdallarchaeia > JABLTI01 > JABLTI01 > JABLTI01. Next base: position 694 of record DAOVPS010000010.1, on the reverse strand, counting down.
CAAAATGGTACTGATTATGCTTGGTTTACTTTCGCTGATCAATTAAGTATTAGTTCTGTTGATGAAATTACTATTTATTCTCTTGGAATTGCTCAACAAATTCAACCCTTCTTAACTTTCTATGTTGAAATAAATTTCGAGGATAGTGTTTATACTTCCTATGGTTATGTAGCAACTATTGTTGAAGTTCCAGACGAAATTATCCCAGCAATCGGTGGAGATTTAGGTGTTGATGCTTTTACTGGTTATGATTTCTTGGTTATCAGAACTTCTGATGATGATGAATATGCAGCAAAAAATTACCCAGCTGAGACCGGATTCTCCCCAACATACTGGTTCTTATTAGGAGAATTTGAAGACAATAACAAAAGACCAGATCTCAGTGTAGATTACATCGATTTATGTGGTCACGGTAATGAATTAGATTTCAATCCTTACTTATTAGATCAAAGAGAATTCACAGAAGGAGCAATTGGCACACAAAGTGGTCAAGTTGTAGTTCCTTATGAAGACGCTGGTGAACACCCAGGTTTAGTAGCCATTGACAAATATGGTAATTGGGATAAACAAGACAATTTGAACTGGGGTAAAAGAGGAATTGTATATATATGGTCATATATTTACAATCCTGGTTCAGCAGTCACAGTTAATTTTGGTGCAAATGGTGCATCTGAAATGAAAGTTTGGTTAAATG
>DAOVPS010000230.1:0-2837 GCA_030629105.1 Candidatus Heimdallarchaeota archaeon | reverse complement strand
TATCAATAAGAATGAGCTGTCCAACACCACTGAGTGCCATATTAGTAGCTATCATAGAACCAAGTGCACCAACTCCTGCAACTAAAACAGTAGCTTTGCTAACCTTTTCTTGGTCCCAGCCTTCTATGCGCATTTGTCGGTCGTATCTAGACATTTCTCTCTACGCTCTATTCTTGATTCATACTAAAGCTGTTTTTGCGATTAAGGCAATTAACTTTTTCGATATGACATATGTAGATAAAAAATTCTTTTGGTTGTTTCCCTTTGCAATGATTTTTATACTTAATGTGTTTGAGATAACTCAGCATTACCAGAAATGGTAACTAAAATTACGTAATTTTATGTAAAAAATAGGTGCACAATATGCCCGAAGTATACGAATGGATGGGCGCAAGGCCCGGAGACATTGTCTACAGACACCCTGACGATAGAATTCAATGGGGTTCTCAGATAATTGTCAAACAAAATCAAGCAGCCATCCTGTTTAAGGAAGGCAAAGCTTACGACGTTCTAACACCAGGAAGACACTTCATCAAAAGTAAAAATCTTCCATTGATCACAAAACTCCTATCAAGAATCGTAGGATTTGATCGGTCACCATTTAACGCTGAAGTTATTTTTATAAGCACAAGCGACTACAAAGGAAAATTCGGCGGAAGAAGCCAAACAATGGACTTAGCTCCATTACAATTCCATGGGGAATACTACTGGGAAGTAGATGACCCAAGTGCATTCGTTATGGAAATCGTAGGAAACCAAAAAATCTACAATTCAGCCTCAGCAACAGACTATCTTCGAGGGTTCTTTATCCAGACATCAATAGATCAACTCTCAAAGTTCAAGTTAATACAAGTCATGCAACAATTAGACGAAGTAAGCGAAACCATTGAGAAAGACATTTATCCACAAATCACCAGATGGGGAATCAAACTCATCGATCTCAAATACCTTGGTGTTGATACAACCCAAGAATACCGAGATAGATTGTTCTGGATGCAATCAGGTGTCTCTGCAGATAAATTACTTACTCTAAAAACAGTTGAAAAGTCAAGTGAACACCTTGGAAAATCCTCAGGTGCCGGATTCGGTGCTGGTATGGTTTTACTGCCAGAACTCATGAGACAAGCAGACAAAGCAAAATCCTCTGGAAAAGCAGATGATGAAGCAGTAGTTACTTGTCAAAAATGTGGTGGTCATTCATCACCCGCAGCAAAATTCTGTCCAACCTGTGGAACACAGATGGGTGTCAGACCAAGGAAAGCTTTAACTCTCTGCACAAATTGTGGAGACAAAATTGATAAGGGCGAGAAATTCTGCTCTGCCTGTGGTCAAAAATTCTAAGTTGATTTTTTAATGCATCCTCTCACGAGGATCCTTTTCTTTCTTTTTCTCTTCTCAATTAATGAAAAAACATTTATTGCTAAACACGTCTTTCTTTCAAAATTACTAGAATTAAGTTGACGTGAAGCAAAATGAGTGAATCAAAAATACCTCGAGATTTGCATTTGCGAATCGCTAAAGAGAAACACGACTTGTTACCTGCAATAATGGAGGAACTCGACATTGATTGTTGGATTGTTTTCGCAAGATCAACTGCTGCAATACCTGATCCGGTTATGGAATTAATTGTGGTGGGCGACATTGTTTGGAAAGCAGCTTTCATTTTCTCGTTAAAGAATGGAAAATTCAATAAGACAGCTATTGTTGGCAATCATGACGTTATCAATGAGGAAGAGAAAGGTATCTGGGACGAGGTTCTAGGTTACGTGGAAGGAATTTCCGAGTTATTCAAGAAATTCATGGATGACTTGGATCCAAAGAAAATAGCTATTGATTACTCCACTGATGATGTTACCTCTGACGGATTAACATATGGAATGTATATGATTTTATCAGATATTCTTGCAGATCACAAAAAGAAATTCATGAGTGCTGAGAATATCATTCAGAAACTGAGAGGAAGAAAATCAAAAACAGAAATTGAATTGATAACAAAATCCTGTGAAATGACTAAGGGAATTTACGAAAGAATAGGATCACAAATCAAAGTTGGGATGGTTGAAACAGAAGTACAGAAGATGTTCCATGACGAAGTAGCGAAATTAGGGGTCGTCACAGCATGGCAAGCACACTCATGCCCAGCAGTGGATGCCGGGCCGGACAAGGAAATCGGGCACGCAGGACCAAAACCTGATATCAAGATTAAGGCAGGACATACACTTCACTACGATTTTGGCGTGAAACTCCACGGTTATTGCTCGGATATTCAGAGGATGTATTTCTTCGGGAAGGAAGAGGATATTCCAGAGGAATTGATTCACGCTTTTGAAACCGTTCATGGAGCTATTACTCGAGCAGCGGAATTCATCAAGCCTGGTGTGAAAGGATTCGAAGTGGATAAAATCGCTCGAGACTATGTTATAGAAAGAGGGTACGAAGAATACGGTCATGCACTCGGACACCAAGTAGGAACCAAGACACACGATGGGGGAACACTCCTAGGACCGCTCTGGGAAAGATACAGAGACATACCAAAGGGAGTAGTAGAGGAAAACATGGTCTTTACCCTGGAACTCAATGTGAAAACAAAGAATTACGGATACGTCTCAATCGAGGAAGATATCGTTGTAACAAAAGAAGGATGCAAATTCCTCATACCAAGACAAGAAAAATTCATAACAATAGACTAAAAAAAAGAGAGAAAGGAATCCCTGAAAAAAAAGGGATTTCTACATTAATTTTCTGCGTCTTCTAATAATAACTGCAATGGAAAAACCAACAGCAATTGTACCAACAGATACACCAATCAAAATACCCCCCTCAAGGGTAGTGGTGTG
>DAOVPS010000068.1:0-14715 GCA_030629105.1 Candidatus Heimdallarchaeota archaeon | reverse complement strand
TTCCTGTTGGTATGGATGGAATTGTAGGAACTGAAGGTGGAGCACCAGATGTTGGTGGTCCTGTAGGAGGTAATTTTGGAGGAGCTGAACCGGGAACAGGAGGAGCTGTTGGAGGAATTCCTGGAGTACCAGATGTTGGGGGAGGAGGAGGTGTTGCTGGAGATGGCATTACCTGATCTCTTAAACGATCTCTGCTTGACTCTAGGCTTTCAGCAAGTGATTGGTATTCTTGAGCACCAGATCTTCTCTTCAAATCAGCATCGATTTTAGTTATTCTAGCTTTATATCTACTGGAAAGACTATCACTAACAGTTGAGCTTATGCGTTTACTTCTTCTTGCATCTTTTACTGCAGAAAGAGCAGTACTTGCTGCTAAACGTTCAATGGACAAAATAGTCATAACCTCTCGAGGATCTGCACTTGCGGCAGCACCTTCGGACATTGGTTCTGAGGATGCTAATGCAGCTAATGCAGAGACATCTACTCCTTTCTTTCTTCTTGCTGTAGCTATCCAAATAATAGCGATTATAAGTACAATTACAAACCAGAATATTGACGCATATATAATTTCGGACCATCTTGGGCTTGTATTGGGAAATTCAAATATGAAGTCATACCAAGCCAATTATTTTGCCCCTCATTTATTCTTTTTTTATCTTTATGAGTGTTAAATTCTCCGAATTTTTTAAATGTAAATATTATTTCCTTACTTTCTGAAAGCTTTATCTTCAACAAAGATGTTCTTTTGCTTTCTTATAAGACCTTTGTTATGTGTATAACTGAGGTCGATTTCCTATCGAAAATATTTACTTCCTAGTTATTATTTGTTGCGCTTTTGACATTTAAAATCATTCGTATTAAATTATTAAGAAGAAATTGCTTTTTTAATATTAGTATTTTAGCAAATTAGCACAACATTAAACTGATAAGACAAAAAACATCAAAAGGCCTATTTCAATTCGCTTTTTGGTGGAAAACGCTTTAAATTCTTATCCATCTTCGCTAAAACACTTTCATATATATCAATATTTAAGCTTAAACCCAAACTAATAGTATAAATCATGATATCAGCTATTTCATCTTCTATTTGCGACATTAATTCTTGGTTAGAAATTACTGCAGATCTTTCAGGATTTGACCATTGTAACAACTCCATTAGTTCTGCAGCTTCAATTGCAATAGACATAGCAACATTTTTTGGGGTGTGAAATTTCTCCCAATCACGTTCTTTTAGAAATTGAGTCATCTTTTCTTTTAAAATATCAAACTGTTCTTTTTTCTTGATCATGAATTTCACAACTGATTATTTTATAAGGATTGTAACTACAGTATTAACATAACAATGAATATTAATAACTGCACATTGTGATAAGATAAAAATTATCCCACAACAATTAAACAGTAGCTAGGGAGAAAACGATCAAAATGGTTTCAGAAAAAGGCAAGTCTTTAGCAGAAAAATTCGGATATTTACCTGAAACTATTGAGAGATTTTTACAGCTCTTTGGATTAGAGGAAACTAAAGATATACTTCAAGCTTATGAGAGAAAACCCAAGACAGCAATAAGAATCAATGAATTAAAAATAAATCCACATGAACTCATTGAACGAATGGAAAAAAAGGGTTTTATTTTATCACAAAGTAATTGGTACGAAAATGGCTTTTTCGTTGAAAAAGCACCTTTTCCATTAGGTGCAACAACGGAATATCTAGCAGGATATTACTTTATTCAGTCTGCAGCTTCGTGGATTCCTTCTTTGATTTTGAATCCTGAACCAGGCGAATTAGTCATAGATCTAACCGCAGCACCTGGAGGGAAGTCAAGTCATCTCGCTCAACTCATGAAGAATGAAGGAACTCTCTTTTGTATTGACCTTTCTAGAGAACGGATAAAATCACTTAGGTCTAATTTGGCTCGATGTGGAGTTAAGAACAACATATGCATAAGAATGAATGCAATAGAATTCCCAAAATACAATCTTAAAGCAGATAAAGTACTGCTAGATGCCCCTTGTACTGGAGAAGGATTAATGGCCACAGACATCTCAAGAAGAACATCTAAAGGTCAAGAAGATATTAATCGACTTGCTCATTTGCAAAAACAACTTGTTCAAGCAGGAATTAAAACTCTAAAGAAAGAAGGAGTTATGGTATACTCTACTTGTTCTACCGCACCAGAAGAAAATGAAGAAGTAATAAATTGGACCTTAGATAATTTTCCTGTCCGATTGCTAGAAATTCCATTCAAGGATTTTTCATCCGGATTTACTAAAGCTTTTGATAAAACGTATGACTCTGAACTTGTAAAAGCAAAACGACTTTACCCTCACAAAGATGGCACAGAAGGATTTTTTGTATGTAAATTGGTTTTGCTGGAGGAGGTTGAATAATGGTTATAGAGTTTAGAGAACCCACCAAAACAGAAGCAGAAATAATTAGGAATTCATTGCTTTACTGGGTAGATAATGAGAAATTGCAGCTTTTCAACGAAAAGTATCATTTTATTATAGGAGATGGAAACTGGAAGGAAGTTTTCATAACAAATAAGGCAACATCTACTTTTGTCACGAATGAGAAACGTATTTCTCCATATAGTATAGGATTAGGAATTGGTGAAATAAAGAATAAGAATCTTTTACTCACATTAAGTGGTGGGTATTTCATATCACCACATACAGATAAGAAAGCAATAATTACTCTTGAAGCTGAACAACTATTTCTTTACAAGCGAGACATTTATTGTAAATCTGTAATTTCAATTAAAGAAGGATTATCAAAAGGAGATAAAGTTCTAGTTGTTAACACAAATACTGATTATCTTGGATTAGGAAAATTATTGCTACCAATTTCTGACTTTGGAGATCCAAAGAAAAGAGATGAAGTGGCACTTAAGAATATCATGGATCTTGGTTGGTATCTAAGAAAAGGAAAGTAAGATAGTTTACCTTCTAAATAAGCTTACTCAGAATTTGAAACTATCAATGAATAACACTTCTTTGCATTCAGGAAAATTCTTGTTAATTTCTGCTGCAATTCGTATTTTTCTAAATTGTAAATATAGGTCTTTTGTTGTGATTTCCTCTGGCATTGTGATGGTAATCTTTTCTTTCTCATTTTTGATGGTGAAAGTTTTAAGATCAACACCTGGAAGTAGATAATCTATGAGAACCTCTAGTTTCTTTTTTGCTCCAGCTATTTTCTCGTTAATTTCTACTTTATATTCGATTGTTTGCCCTACTAAGGGATGATTAAAATCAACTCTAACCCTTCCTCCTACTGCAGAAAGAACGACTCCTGTTTGATTTCCCCATTGAATTTGTCTTCCTACTTCAGGTATAATATTTTTAGCTACCAATTCTTTTCTACCTAGAAGTTTAATTTTCGAAGAATCTCTTTGTCCAAAAGTGTCTTCTGGAGGAATTGACACCTTGAATTTTTCACCTACATCCTTCCCTATAATTGATTCATTTAACTTTTTAAGATACATCTCGTCATTGCCCACGATCATTAATCGTTGACCGTAATTATTTTTCTCATCAAAAATATCTGCTTTTTTAGCAATTTTCTCATCAGTTGTTTCGATAATTTGGCCACTGCCTTTCACAACTAAAGTAAATGAAATCTTAAGGAAATCGCCAGTTTTAATTTTTGCCATTTTTTTAAATCCTACCGGATATTTATTGACCGTCTACACCATTAGTGCTTCAGTAATCACCAAGCTTAACTCATATTCAAAAGATTTGTGTTGATTCAACCAAATAAACAGAGAAATTTGTATAAGAATCAAAAATTAAAGTTTATACAAAATAAGATTCTTGAGTTCTCTATAACTTCGTTTCCCAGTTTCTTGAGGAGAAGCACTGTATGAATTCATCACTTTCTCAAAAATCGCTTCATTTATTGGTCCTATTCCAACCGCGGTTTTTGTTCCAGGATCAAGTTGTGTTTTTCCTGCATCTCTGATTAAGGAGCAGTTAATCTTTAGTTTCTGAATTTGACGATGGATTCCAAGCAAGTCTTCTTCACTTTTAACAGTCCAAATTTCAATTGGCTTGTCCTTAAAATCCCATTTCAAACCTTTTTCAGATAGCAAGCTAACAATTGCGTGTGCTGTTTGAACGCTAAATTTGCCTTTTCCCATTCGAATGTCTTTCCTTAATACCACACCAATCATTTGCTGAGACATGTTAACTAAGGTATCATTTTTCACTAACAGGACCTTATTGCTTTGCCAAAAGGACTCTATACTGTTTTTTTTCCACCAACCCTTCAATTGAGGTTTTAAGATTAAATCTGGTTGATGAAATGGAATTTGACTTGTGGACAAAATAAAACCTTCACTATCTTCTCCCCGAATTTCCAACAAAACATCTCCTTGAAATTTTTTCTCTAATTTTCTTACAGATCTACGAATCGCAATATCATGCAAGTGAGCAGCATCTGTTTCTTGAATAGAATAATCGAATCCCGATTCTACGTTTGAAGGAGCTGTATCATAGATTTCTTTTGCATAGGTTACTAACCATTCCAAAACCTCTGGATTATCTTTCAAGTAATGAAAATAACCAGTTTCGTAAAGTTCCAATGCCTCTTCTCGAGAGTGCAGTTTATTATTTACTAGATGTAGGATTCTCCAGTTTCCTGAACCAAATTTCTCCTCTAATTCTTTTCTTCGTAGTTTTTTCTTCTTCCCAGCATAACCAGGTCTTCCTAAAATTATCCAATCATCGATTGCTTTGAAAGTACCTGTCACTGGTTAATTCCTCACTTAAGATATGGCATTTTGAACCATTTATAGTCAGATTACCTAATAGAAGATTAAAAACATTCGTTTTAGAGGAACAAAAAGTATTTGAAACTACAATTGAATTTTCTTTATAGAATTTTGTTGTGATGTAGATTTGACTTTAAGAATAAAGGATGATACTTTTAGAGATGAAAAAGGGCGTTCAGTGTTATTGCGTGGAGTAAACTTAGGCGGAAGTACTAAAGTTCCAGTAACTCCTGATGGGGCAACTCATATTAAAACAGATTTTAGTGATCACAAAGATGTTTCATTTATTGGTCATCCTTTCCCATTAGATGAAGCTGATGAACACTTTTCCAGATTAAAAAATTGGGGCTTTAACTGCCTAAGATTTCTTACAACATGGGAAGCTATAGAACATAAAGGTCCTGGAAAATATGATAGAGAATATTTGAAATATTTACGCAAGCTACTTGAAAAAGCAAATGATTACGATTTATATTGTTTCATTGATCCACACCAAGATGTTTGGAGCAGAATGACTGGTGGTGATGGTGCGCCAGGATGGACATTAGAAAAAGTTGGTCTGGATTACACTAAATTCACGGAAACTGAAGCTGCTTTGCTTATGCAAGAAAAGTATCCAAATGATTATCCTCAGATGATTTGGTCTTCAAATTACTTTCGATTTGCTACTTCAACAATGTTTACTCTATTCTTTGGAGGGAATGATTTTGCACCAGGTTTCAAAATTGGGAAGAAAACCATTCAAGATTACTTACAAGAACATTTTATTAATTCAATGAAAGAAGTTGCGAAAAATTGTAGAGAATTACCTAATGTTATTGGTTTTGATATTTGGAATGAACCAAATAATGGTTTCATTGGAATGGCAGATTTGAATCATTCAAATGATAGAGATTGGGGTCTACGGTTTACTGGTTTTGAGGCAATAGCTACAGCTTCTGGGTACCCTATGAAAATACCTTATTATGAAATAAAGGGAGTCAGTATGAAGCAAACTGATTCTAGACTGGTCAATCCCAATGGAGTGTCTTGTTGGTTACCAGATGCTAAAGATATTTGGAGAGAGTTAGGGATCTACAAAGAAGATTCTAAAGGCAAACCCAAATTGGTAAAACCTAACTACTTCTCCAAGGGTGGACAAACCAATTTCTTCTGGAACCACATAAAACCATTCATTAACAATTATGCAAAAGCAATACGTACTATAGATACAGATGCTATAATATTCATCGAAACAGATCCTTTTGAATTAATATTTAGCGCAAATACCCATATTCAGGAAAGTAAATACAAGTGGACAAAGAAGGATGCAAAAGATATTGTGAATGCATCTCACTGGTATGATGGCATAACGCTTTATCTTAGAAGATTCATGAAGCATTTTAATCTAGACACCCAAACTTCGAAGCCTTATTTCTTTTACAAAAATATAAGGAATCTCTTCATTAAACAGCTTGCAAATATCAAGAAATTTTCTCAGTTATTGGGCAATTGTCCAACCTTAATTGGAGAATTTGGAATTCCATTTAATATGTATAACAAAAAGGCATTTAGAAATGGGAACTGGCAAAAACAAATCGATGCAATAACACTCCATCTTGAATGTATGGATGCTAATTTATTGAATTTCACAATGTGGAACTACACAGCAGATAACTCTAATGAATGGGGAGATTTGTGGAACATGGAAGATTTATCGATTTTTAGTCGTGATCAACAAACTAATCCAGAAGACATCAACAGTGGTGGTAGAGCTGTCGAGGGTTTTTGTAGACCATTTGCTAGAAATATTACCGGCAGACTTCTTTCTATGTCCTTTAATAGAAGAAAGAAACATTTTGTTTTAGAGTATGAAAATAATCCAAAAATCAAAGCTCCCTCAAAAATTTATGTTCCAAAAATTCAATATCCGAATGATTACTTGGTTACTGCTCCTGGTTCTAGATACGTAAAAGATAGAAATGAGCAAATCCTTGAAGTGTACTTTGAATCTAAAGGAATTCATAGAATAGAAATTAAGGGGAAATAGTGATGAAACAATTCTATTTAGCAGTCGGAGCGCTAATTGAAAAAGAAGATCAATATTTAGTTCTTCTAAGATCACCAGAAAAAGATGTTGGAGCGAATTTGTGGGAGTTTGTAACAGGTCGTTTGGAAGAAGAAGAAGATCCTGCTATAGGGGTACTTCGTGAAGTAAAAGAAGAAGTGGATTTGGATGTTGAAGTAATTATGCCTATTCATACTTCTTTCTTTTACCGAGGATCAAAAGAATATCCAATGGTTTTCATTGTTTTTTGGTGTCGATACCTAAAAGGAGAAGTCAAGCTTTCATGGGAACATACAGAATACAAATGGGTTTCACTAGACGAGGCAATAAATAGTGAAGAATTGGGTCTATTTAGGAAAGGATTTACCATAGTTAAAAAACTAAAGGAATTCCTACCTAAAGATTTCAAGCAATAAAAATTACTAAATAGTTGGAGGATGTCTCTGAAGTTCTTGTTCCTTAGCCATTATCTTTAGTTGTTCCTTTGTATACTTTACCTTCACATTTCCATCTGGCTGTAATTGAGCATCTCTAGTTCGAACTTTTACGATTTCTCTAGCACCAAAATTAAATCTCTTCTCAATTTCAATCTCAATGAAATCAGCTGAAATTTTTTCATATTTCTCTCTAATAACTTTTAGAACGGTACCAGCTTTAACGCCTTTTGTATCAAAAACTATTTTTGATTTCAACATATCCGGTGTTACTTTACTCAATGGATTTGAACTCCTAATAAAGACATTGTATTTTCAAAGGATAATTTGTAGTTTAAAGAGGGATTATAATGTTTTTTTATCAATTAAATAAATATGGAATAAGGCAATTTTTATGTTAAAAGAGGCAGCGTGAGTAGGAATAATAGGGTAGAGGAAACAAGGTTTGATAGGGCAGCAATTACAGGAACTGCAAGATTATCAGGGTCTAATCCTCTCTTAAATGCGAAAATTATCAGTAAGAACGCTATGGACTGAACTACTAAGAAACCAATAATGTATATCACGAGTGAAAACCCTAGTACCAAGCCGATATGCTGAAAGTCTCCGGCAAATATTGACCCAAAGATTCCATAGAATAAATGCAGAACAAAACCAGCAAGACCTACTCCTATTAAATTCGTCCACAAATCTTTGTCTTTGATGGCTGAGAGTTTTGGCTTTAAAGTACCTAAAGCTAGATTTGTTGATGTAGTATTTGCTATAATGGTTACCTCATCACCCAGCGTATCTATTAATGCAGGATAAACTAAGAACAATCCACTAATATTCTTTAGAGCAACATCTGCTTTACTAAGAATACCGCCTGTCAAAGAGTTTATTGTTAATGTGACGGTTTGAATGGGGATAGCTTGCTTGAGTATTTTTCTGTAGTCCTTATTTTTTACTTTTATACCAACTAAAACTGAAATGAATACTAAATATAGAAACACAGGAATAAATGCGAAATAGGTTCCTCTTGTTATTGAATTAAAGCCTGATTCATTATACCAATTTGCAGGTTTCAACATACTAATCATTGCAGCATAGAGCAGAGTGCTTAGAATGTTGTTAACTGTAGACATTGTGGGATATACCCAAACATCTGGATTCAGTTTTCTTTTGAACATAAAGAAAGCCATGAAACTAGCGATTTGTGATGAAATCAAAGATGCAAAGGTTAATGTCAATATTGGTATAACTATGAAAGGCAAGGGATTAGGAATGCGATTTGCTCCTTGTATTATCAAGTTTATAATATATGAAATAGTACCAATCCAGAGACCATTGAAGGCTCCCATAGTTAGAGTTGCTGAAATCAATGTGTAATACTGTTTTGTATTCTTGAGAATCTTGGGTTTGATAGAACCGAGATGCAAGCCTGTGCCTAGTCTACTTACTAAAACTCCTATCCCACCATCAGAAGATAGTAATGGAGGATATAGTAGAATGATAAATGCACCAGCTTTAGCGAAAACCTCAGCAGGATCAGTTCTACTAGCATATTCCAGGAAAGTAAAGGTACCTATACTTCCTGCACCAAGACCGAAAACGTCAAAGAGAAGAGCGAGTAATGCTTGAACAGTAATCAGGAGTATGATTCTAATAACGGTTGGTTTCTTGAACCATTCCTTGATTTTCACTCTATTCACGTAATTTCACACTCCTCTAGTTTATTTTATTTGTCTGGTTTAGAGAGAAATTTCCCAGTTTTAGGAATACTATCTCCATCTTGTTGTTGTGAAAGCTAAATCTTATTTCTATTTTTCGCTTATTGTGCGAAATCTTTAACCGCAAAATCCTCTCTTAACGAGAGTTGTGCAACAAAAGAACTAGGTTCAAAGCTCGTTGCTAGACAAGTTAATGTATGCTGAAATAGTATATGAATCTTTCAAAATTCTTTGAAAGTAAAAATAGCAATAAAAGATTAAAAATTAAAGTTTTTAGAAACTTCTACCCTATGAAGGCAATAACCACTGTAGTTAACGCTTCTGCATGACTTCCTGCTACTCCAGGAAGCATTATGAATGAGAATACCATTATAAATCCAGCACACGCTAAATCAGCTAAACAAGCCGTAAGAGGTATTGCAAAATTATCTGGATCAATTTCTCTTCTAAACGCAAAGATTGACAAGACATAGATTAATGACCCAACAATTATGAAACCTAATATATTTGCCAATATCGTTACGATCATAACTAATATCATTAGAACAATAATTGGTCTAGCAAGTTCTTCAGAGATAATTCGAACTTCTTTAAATTTAATGAACGTTCCAATAAGACCTAGAAGCGCAGTAATTATTATTCCACCAGCTCCAATGCCCAAAAATTTAGTCCATACTTCAGGTTTTCTAAATGATTTTATCTTCGGTTCCGTATAACCAGCCGAGAAATCCGTAATTAGCATATTCGCAAAGATTGCATTTTGGTCAACCAGAGTGCCTATAAGTGCGGGGAAAGCAACCAGCAGTTGAGGATATACTTCTAAAGCTGCCTCACCTTGTGTGAGGATGAGGCCTGTAATTGTACCAATTATGGCACTAGCAAAAACTGCAAAAACCGCTTCTTTCATCATTTTTTTGTATTCATAATCTTTTCTGTTTTTCATTATTATATAAGCTGTACCTGCAAGAGCTAATATTGCAGGAATAATTGCAATATAAGTTGCAATCATTTCATTACCTTGTGCAACAGCGAAAACTTCTTGCCCATTTACTTCTATAGTGGGTTGGGACCATCCCCATGGTCTGAGAGCAGCTAAAATCCCAGCAAAAGTTACTGTTATTAGAATATTGTTTACAGTAGACATCACTGGCACTACATAAACATCTGGATTCAATCCTTTTTTATAAGTAAAGAAAGAAACAGCACTAGTTATTTGAGTTGATATGAGTGCTGCGACGGTCATAACAAGTATGGGTATTACAAAAAAGAATGTAGGATTATAAACCTTCAAGTCAGCAGGAAAAATTAGAAGATTCATAATATAAGTTACAATACCGACTAAGAATGCATCTAACATAGCAATTGTTAAAGTTGATGCAACCAAACTCTTGTATACAGGAGTATTTTTTCTAAAAGAAGGTTTTACAGTTCCTAAATGCAAACCAGTCCCAAGTTTTCCAGCAAGGACAGCTATATCACCTCTTGCTGCTAACAGAGGACCATAAAGTAGTAAAATCCATTTTATCATTTGAGTATTCATTGCTAAATTAGCAATAGTACCTGAAACAATTCCGCCAGAGTCGAAGGCAAGTGCTATCATAGCTTGGATAAATATTCCAAAAAACAAATTCACGGCAGTTCTTTTGCCAATGCTCGACGTTGAAGGCATTTACTTCACCAATATACCAGGTAATTTTCATTGTACATGCGAAATCACGTATCCTAATTTTTTCGTGTAATTGGCTTTTTAGAGAAAGCCAAGATGTTCAATAGCTAGTCCTATTTTTCTTCTTTAGTTGCTTTCTTTGCTGCTTCTTCAGCAGCTTTTTGTACGGCTTCTTTCACTTCTTTCTCTAACACCTCCTCTGCAACTTCCTCTGCAGCTTCTTTCGCAGCTTTCTTAGCAACTTTTTTAGTTTCTTTTTCGGCTGCTTTCTCTGCTGCTTCCTCTGCTGCTTTAGTAGCTACTCTTTTACCTGCGCGTTCTACAACTCGCTCTGCTGATTTCTCAGCTACTTCTTTCGCCGCTTCTGTAGCAGCATCAATCACTATTTTTTCTGGTTCATCTATCGTAGATGTTTCTTTTATTGCTTCAGTAGCTGCTTTCTTGGCTGCTCGTTCGGTTTCAATCTTAACTGCATCCTTAACAACCGGTTCAATTTCTTCTGCTGCTTTTTTCTCTGCAGCCTTTGTTACTTTCTTAATAACTGTTTCAGATTTTTCTTCGATTGTATCCTCTGCTGCTTCTTTTACAGCTTGTTCAACTTTTTTACGGGCATCCTCAACAGTTTTTTTAGCAGCATTTTCAGCAGCATCTTGAACTACTTTCTTTGTTGCTTCTTTCTTCGGTCCAGATTTGTCTCCTTTTTTCGTCTTCATGGTTTCTTTAACGACCTCGGAAACAATCTTATCAGTCATTTTCTTTGTAACAGTGTCAACCGCTTCTTCAGCGGCTTCTGAAGCTGCTTTCTTGGACGCTTTTTCTGTTGCTTTTTCCGCTGCTTTACTCGCAACTTCTTTTACTGTTTTCTTTGATACTTCTTTTGCGGTTATCTCTGAAACTTCTTCGGAGACTTTTTCAACAACCTCATCTACTACCAGCTCTGCTGCTTTCTTAGCTGCTTCAATCTCTGCTTCCTTTTCTTCTACGGCTTCCTCTTCGCGTTGTTGGAACGCATTACAAGCATCTCTTAATCCTGTGAAAATAATTGTATCACCAACTCGAATCTTGGTCCTTCTTCTTGGTTTGAAGTAGTGACCAGCAGTTCTTTTGATCGCCAATACCCTTATCCCGAATTCATCAAGATAATTACCAGCGGGAACTGTTTTATCAACAATTGATGAAGATTCTTCAACAATCATTTCGAAGATGTTCTCAGTTGATTCTTCAACCACCAGCTCAATAATAGGGTGTGAAGGGAGTTCAGCGAGAACCGTCTTAGCAATCTGATTAGCTGAATCAGAAATATCTTCAGTTGCTTCGATAATTCTAACAAGACCTTGAAGAGCTGATATATCTTCAGAGGTATTTCTCGTTAAACGCAAAACAGCTATTTCTGCTTTGCTTCGTATGGTATCGACTCTTTTCTCCATATTAGTAACGAGTTGAGCTAGTTCTTTATTATTATAAAGTACAGCACCGTATGCAAGGTCAACCATAACTTCACTTGTATCCTTTAAGGCGATTAAATAATCAACAATATTGTCCGCTAAAGATTCAACACTTGGATCTTCGTCTTCCTCTTCCGGTGGACTGATTTCTTCCGCAGTTCCTCCAACCAATAATTTTAGAAGACTAATACCTGAGCTTGAGCCACTTGCAAGAATTAGATCATCAGCTTCTAGCTTAATACTTTGATTGGGTTTTATTATCCATTTCTCGTCTTGTCTTAAGCCATAAATTGTGACCGAATAATTCATTTTTTCTGTAATATCCTTAATTGCGTAGCCTTTTAGAATTGATTCTTCAGAGATTTTTCCTCTCATTAAATCTCGTGCAACTCTTTGAGATAAATCCTTTATGATTTGATGAACATTGAATCCTTTTAGAAGAACATTAGAAATATCAGTTGCAGAATTAGCTATGTCTACACTTGCATGACCAAGAACTACTAAAGGAATAGTTGCTTGTGCATCTCGACCATCGCGAACTGCGACTTGTAATGACATAGTTAATAAATAATTTAGCTTGACAGCTAAATCCCTAAGCTCCTTTACCTCTTCTGCGAGTCCTTTATCTTCATAAATAATAGAAGAAAATGCAA
Source organism: Candidatus Heimdallarchaeota archaeon (assembly GCA_030629105.1). Taxonomy (GTDB): domain Archaea; phylum Asgardarchaeota; class Heimdallarchaeia; order JABLTI01; family JABLTI01; genus JABLTI01. Next base: position 1,986 of record DAOVPS010000068.1, on the reverse strand, counting down.
GATCAACCATTATACTACAGAGATCTTTAATCTGCTTGAGAGCATCTTTCGCAGATATGGGCTCGTAAGTTACTTTTGGCATTTTTTTTCAACTTCAAGAACGTTTTTAGAAACGATGGGATAAAAGTACTATTATTACTTTTCTTTTCTTACTTATATTTAGTAAGTTAAATCTTTTTCCAATAAAAGAAGAGCTTACTATAATAGTATTATTTGCCATCTTCTTCAATACATTTCCTAAATAGGATATGTAACTTCTATCTTGATAAGATATCAAGATTCAGATTAATATCTGTTTGTTCTTCTCATATATATTGACTATCTTTCCCCAGATCGCTTCAGTTGAGGTAAAGATTGTATGGTAGAGTTTTAGATTTATTTTTTCAGCTCGGTTGTTACTTATTATCGCAATTTCCTCTGGTTTGCTATCACCATCTACCTTTGTAATTATTATATCAATAATTTCAGTCCAAGTTATGGTTTCAAGAATGTCAAGTTTCTTATTGTGAATGATTATACCTACATCTGTAAATGTTAAAATATCAATTGATTTTGTCTTGAAGGAATAAATTTTGTAAGGAAGGTAAAGCAATAACCACAGACCAATAAAAACCGAGAAAGGAATGGTTAACATTAAGGCCTTATATTTCATGATCAAACCGATATAAAGTAAGAAAGTCATCAATAGCAATCCTATAATAGCAACTATGATGGTTTCCCCAATTCCTGATGGTCTTAATTCGAGATATCGAGGACTTTCTTTCGTTGACATACCCAATTACCTCTAGAAATCACGATATGATTTCATTATTCTCATATATAAAGAAAAAGGAATAAATGAGATAAATTATTTCTTACAGCAAAAAGGGAATTAGTGCTTTCCGTTTTTCAGGATACTCTTCGAATTGCTCCTTATACCAATTATGATGCGAAATTGCTCTCGGGAGAAGATTAGCAATAGTCCACAGTGTGAAATACAATCCAGCAATTGACCATGTTAGAACAGCCCAACCTATCCATTCTATGATTTCACCCAAGTAATTTGGACAAGTAATCCAATTATATAAACCCCCAGTTGGTATGCAATAGGAATTATCTCGCCCTGGTTTTCTTAAGCTCCTCAAAATATGATCCGATTGTTTGTTGATGAAGAATCCAAAACAAAAGAGAAGTGTCCCAATAATAAATTGTGGGGAATATAACCAACTAACTGAGGAGTAATCTATGTTAGAGATAGGGAATAACAGACTGCCTGAGTAGGCTGGATCAGATAAGGTAAACAACCAACGACCTTGAATATAGGCATTAATGATGTTGAAAATAAAACCCATGAGAACTACTGTAAGAGTCATTTTCTTACCATTTCTAATTGTAAAGGGATAAATGAACACTCTATGGGCATAATGGAGGAACCAAATAAATAGAAATGCATAATGAACTGGACTTTTCCATTTATCACTAAATACAAAGCATAATCCTATAATCACAATTGTAGGGATCTCCATAACAAACCAACCGAGATGAGTATTCACTCGAGGTCCCCAGCGTTCCTTGTTGTGTCGACCGTATCCTACTGTTATAAAGAAAAGCATTAAGAATATTGTCAGTGCTAAACCAAGAGAAACTAGTAACAAAATACTGTAAAATAAGGGTTCAGATGCAAAGAGTAACCCGGTATACATTCATGTTAACATCCTTATAGTTGGTTTAGATAGTTACAAAAGTGAACAATATCTTTGCTCAATTAATAAGTAGCAATGCCTAACCACTTATTGGACTATCTCTGTTTTGAAATAATTGACGGATTATTTATTTTAAACTTTTCCTATATCTCAATAGAGAGGGCATTTCTTTGAGAAAATTCATTTACTTAGGTATAAGAACTATACTTAGGTTCGCTCTTTACCTTAGGCTTTACAGAGATAATGGATAATCCTATCAATGATGTAAACAGAGTCGTGAGTGAACCTACAACTTCATCTTTCT
>DAOVPS010000093.1:0-12059 GCA_030629105.1 Candidatus Heimdallarchaeota archaeon | reverse complement strand
GTTTCTAGTTGAATGCTTTCTCGTAAATCTATCATACTATTACTAATTTGCGAATTTAATTCTTTAATTCTATTCTTAGGTATATCTTCAAGTGTTTCCAGTTGATATTTCGTAACATATCCAATTACTAAATTCTCTAATGAATCCTCAAAAGTCTTAGCCTCATTACTTTTACGATGTAAAGTGGAGATAAAGGATTCAAGCTCCTCTGTTCCCATGACTGCAATCTCACTTGGTGTGATTTTTGTCCAAGCAAATTTCATTATATCTTTTAGTGGCAAACCATCTATTGTTTCTAATTGCTCAAATAATGGTTGTGTTTTTTGTTTTTCGAGTTTTTTGACTTGCTCCTCAAGATCTTCCATTTTTTCCTTTTTGCGTTCATGATAAGCTTTCTGACGTTCTGCCTGCGTTGCGTATTTCCTGGGACGACCTACCTTTTTCTTTTCAGACATATTACCCACTCATTATAATTTCCATCTTAAATCATATAAATATTTTCGTCTTACTACAAAATATTTCGTAACTGCGAAGTCTTTGTTTTATCACTCTACAAAACCCTCGGCAAAAAAGTTTATATATTTTCAAACGAATATTTTGTCCCGAGACAAAAATTCTCTGGGAGGAGAAGAAAAATTAAGTTAAAACATAAAAAACTAACATTTGTGTTCTTACTGCTTAGTTTACTCTTGACAACTATGGTTTCAGTTATTTCAGATGATGACGATGATCAAGTAGTTACCATACTAATCTGGTTGGAACATCCGGAAAAACAAGTAATAGTTGATGAAATAATTCGTGCACTTGAAGAATGTGATTTTGAAGTAAATGCATTATATATGCCAACTTTTGATGAATGGGCGGATTATGAAGGACATTTTGATCTCTGGTACGGTGGAATTCAGTCTTTACCAAGAGATGGTGATATCTTCATGTATGCTTTCATTCATTATTTGCTACACGAATTTATTATGATGTATGAAGATGATAAAATCTCCAAAAATGTTGACAAGCTCTGGGACATGTATTTGGAAGCAATGACTGACCCTGATGTTGTAGATGAAGCATTCATAGATGATATGGTTGATGCATTCCAAGACATCGAAGAACGTTATTGGGAAAAACAATATCTTTCAGTTTTTAACCGATGGTTAGAACCATCTTCATTCGAATGGGGGCCCGTTCCTACAATGAAGACAGAAACACTCGGATACAATTGTTTGCCTGGTAACGTTTTTGCAGACCCTAAATTAAGATTAGAATTAAATGAGGAAATCGATCGTGATGTCTTTTTAGACTATCATTCATCCTATAATCCCTACAGTACCTATGAGGTTTATCACGCCTTCCAATGGTTGCCATTCCACGATACTTCTTTACCAAATGAATATCCTGATGCTTGATGAATTTATAACTCACTAATTAGTGTCCGGTTCTTGACCGGATCACTTCTCTTTTTCTGTTATTTTAGTAGTATTATTAAATTATCTTAATATTCCACATTTATGACAAAAATATTTTAATAGTATGACAATATTGTTTCTTTGTAACTACTATGTTACAAGGAGGAAAAAGTAAATGAAAAGAAGTAAACTCTTACTATTTATAGCTTCGATTGTAATGATTGGTACTTTCTTAGTACCTATGCAAATACAAGCTAAACCAGCACTAAGACTAGATTTTTTTGTTCAGGACTTCATGACATATGAAGCTCAAAACGATGTTGTTGTAACAGGCGATGTAATCCATGTAAATGATTATCAAAGTACTCATGTAATATTGGAAGGATATATCGGTGATTCACCTATCTATGGTTATTTGGATTCATATTTTAAAGTGAATCACAATACTCTGACCAATACAATGACAGTTAACGGAATTTCAATCTTCTATATTACTTGGAATGACTATGTTGGAGGTTTCTCTGGAGTAAAAGCCATGAATATTGATTTGAATGCTGATATCAATGCAGGGGAATTCATTCTTACTGGTATATTCAATATGCATGGATTTGGAGATTTTGAAGGTATGAAACTTAACGGCATAGTTTATGGTTATGTTCTAATGAACTTCTTCGAAGGTACTGTATTGATGCCAAATTAATCACTACAAGCATTATGCTATTAATCACTGAAATCCTTCAATCTCTTTTTCTTTTTTTCTTCAAAGACGAGGTTGTTGTAATCAAGATTTTTCTGGAATGAGCTCTGTCATGGGGGTTCATTCCCTTTAAATCTCCCATTTTTTTGTCTCTGCATGAATACAAAAAGAATATTTACTATAAAGTTCTACTAATAATTGGGTGTTGATAATGAATAAGGCACTTTATTACAAGTATATGTTCATGGTAGCGGGATTTGGTTATATTGTATCAGCAATTATCTTTGCAATAATGGCTCCTTTACATCCTACTTATCTTCAGTTCTTCCTTGGTTTATCTGCAAGTCCCTCAACGTGGGTTTGGCTTTATAGTTACCTTTTAGTCATTATGAGCTTAGGTTTCAGTTATTTCCTTGTAGGATTAGATATCACCAAAAATCATTTAGTGATCTCTGCTGGAATGATTTTCAAATTTTCTCAATTCTTAGTATGGCTTGTTTTCTACATTTTGAATTATGCTAATTTGCCTTTGCTTATTGTTGGATGCGTGGACCTTGTATTTGCTGCATTATTCATTGAGTTCTTCGTGAATTTCAAGAAACTTGACCCTACTGATATTGTTTTGGCATATCCTATTCGGAAAGATGGTTAATTATTCCTCTTTTCTTCTTTTATTTACAAACAACAACATTCTTTTACTTGAATAAACATTAATTCTTCAGTCTTTTGACTTAGTAGTAAATATGATAGTTGAAATTCCACTCTAAAAAGTGTTGGTGACCTATTTGTCGATTTATGATGACATGCTCAGTGATGAAGAATACTTGAAAAAGTATGATCTTAAGAGAAATCCCTTTGACAAAATATCTGCTGAATCCATGACTGCAGAAGAAATTACTAAAATGCATGTAGTAACCGCTGCAGACAAGAAGATTGCTTCTAATCTTTCTACTATTATTAATGGTGGGTCAGCTACTGTTGCTCTTATTGGGGAATATGGTTCCGGAAAATCTATTCGTGCTAGTTCTATCAAAGAAACTTTAATCAAAAAGGATGCATTCGTATTTTACACCAAACTCCCTGGTGGTTCTCCTGGGATCGTTACTTATGCACTTTTTGAGAGTGTATGCATTCCTATTATGAACATGAAAAATGCTCCAGATGATCTTAAGGAACTTGCTAAAAAATTATGGGAAAAATACCGAGAAATAAACTCAATGCCGGAATCCAAATTCAAACCTTATGAAGCTGGACAAGATTTAGCTAGCTTATTCAAGAAAATTAGTGAAAATGATTATCTCTCTGGCTTGGTCATTGATGAATTCGAAGAAATTATAGAAGCTAGCATTCAACGTGAAATTCGTAAAACCTTTGAAATTTTGCGGGAATACTTCAGTCATGCTGTAGGTATTTCTGGTCATATTACAATTATTTGTTCCACACCCAATGCATGGGCATCCCTAAAAGAGATACATCCAGCTGTTGCAACACGAGTACATGTTGAAATCGAATTTAAACCAGTATCAGATAAGATAGCAATAGAAATTGTTAGAAAAAGATTAGGTGTTTTTCGCCCTTCCAAACCTAATAAATTGGATCCTTTTGATGAAGAAATTATCTCTCAAGTAAACAAAGAATATGCTACAGGTAACCCTAGAATGCTTTTACTTGTTTTGCGGTCTATTCTAGATGTCACAGCTCAGAATAAATTGGATCATGCAAATCTTGATTCAGTAAAAGAAGGCGTAGAATTCGCTCGAGAGAAATTAAAAGATGCACAAAGTGAACGAATTAAGCAGATCCTAACTCCAAAAATGCGAGGTATATTAGAAGTCATTATTGGTGAAAAGGATGGTGGACCTATCGTTGGAACTGCTCTTGCTGATGAACTCGGAATGGATCAAGGTAATCTTTCTCGGTATCTCAACCAAATGGCTGCATTGAATTTCTTAAACAAGAATCGGGATGGACGTATTGTTTCGTTTGAGATTAAACCGGAACTAAGATTAATTTTCGCGGAAGAACTTGGTTTAACAGATGAATGAAATTTGACAATAAAAAACAATTTAGACTACCTTATTGAAGATAAATGAAATAACAACATTACAGTAGCTTTTTTGAATAAATCCGCTGTATACAATTTATTATCAAAAAGGATTTGTGTAAAATGTCCAGTTTATATAAAAGCAAAACAATTTTCCTTGTCGCATTAATTATCTCTCTCCTCAGTTTTCCAATGCTTCTTATGTCTTCTAATATGTTCAACCAAAAATCGATTGCATCTTCTTTAACTGCTGGTGAAGACAATAACGCAGCTGGTCTGTTACCAGAAGTCAAGGAATATAGGGCTGATATTCACTGGGTTAAAACTAATATTAAATTAGATCGTTTTGGTGTAGGAAAAGTTACCATGTTGGTGAATTGCACACCAGATGCTAATCATGTAGGATTAGTGTTGGGTAATTTTGTTGATAATGAAATTACAGAAATTGTGTCTGCTGAAACATATGCGAAAACTGCTGGTCACACGATAAGTCTCAACATAACTGCTTCTGGAAGTAGTGCTTATGATTTCATTCTCTATTTATCAGACACTTCTTATGTTGAAACTAATGAAACCATCCAGTATCAACTTACTTATATTGGTGAATTTGTTTTTTCAGGACAAATTGAGAGGTCTCAAGTTGATGCTAATGTAGCAATTATAAATTTGCTAAGACCTTTGTGGAATATTACCCTTGATTATCAAGAATTAATTATAACATTACCAGTTGATATTGGAGATAGTGTTGTAACTCCGACGATTCTTAGTGATATTAAATTCAACGTTACAGAACAAATGAGTACCTATTATGATTTATCTTATGCTAATGACAGTTCTTCTGGAGAAAATTTGTTTGTCTTCAATTGTAGTAAAGAGAATATGGGGATCAAGGCTCCCTTTGAAGTCACTTTTTATTTATCACTAGCTTATTTCTCTCTGCCAAATATCATGAATTGGTTAGTTCTGTTATTTGTATTCGTTTTTGTAGCAGGAGCTCTAGTTCTTTCCGTAGTTGTTATCAATGTTAGAAATAAAGCAGAAGCTGAGGTATCAAGTTTCAAAGAAGATCTTCAAGAGCTATTAAAACCCGAAGAAAAATAGGTAATTTTAAGAAAAGAGATGTTAATATTTCTACTAAAATTTCAGTTATTACTAACTATAAGCGGATGTTCCTAATTATGGCAAAGAAAGTTAAAACAGTTCTTGTTACAGGTGCAGCTAGTGGTATAGGACTAGCAATAACAGAATATCTTGCTCAAAAAGGTGACAAGGTAATTGCTACGGATTTTAATAAAGAAGCCTTAGCTGCTCTAAATGGTAAACAAAATATTATCACTTACTATCTTGACGTTACTGATTCAAAATCCATTTCTGATGTTAAGAATAAAATCAGTGAAACTGCAAAAGGATTGGATGGGTTAGTAAATAATGCAGGCATGTTTGTTGGTGGACCGTTAGTCGAAATGAGTGAAAAAGATGTTGAGACGATCCTAGATGTTAATGTCTTAGGACCATTTCGAGTAAGTAAAATTCTTTTTCCGTTATTACTAGAAAACAAAGGACGTATAATCAATATGGGATCAGAAGCAGGAAGAATTAGTTTTCCATTGAATGGTCCTTATTCCATGAGTAAGTATGCACTCGAAGCTTTTTCGGATTCTCTTCGTAGAGAATTAATGTTTTTAGGGATCAAAGTTATTCACTTACAAATTGGTGCAGTTAATACTGGATTTCTAGAAAAAACTTATAGCTGTTATGCTGAAGAAATTGATATCGAAAAAACTCTTTTCCCGAAACTAATTAACAAAGTGATCCCAACGTGTGAAAAGGAATTAGATTCGTGTGCTGACCCCGAGGATATTGCAAAAGCAGTTTATCGAGTTTTACATAAGAAACGACCTAAAGCACGCTATAAAATTAAGAATCATAAAGGAAGACGGCTTTTGGAGTTTTTACCTGCATCGCTCATTGACTTTGCAATGCTGAAAATGTTCGAGTGATTTCATTAATACAATCCTTTTTCTGCAATATTCCCAAAAGCTTTTATTAATACATGCAAGGAAAGAATTCAATTAGTACAGCAAAGATTGTACTCACATTCAACAATAAGGTGGTTAATTTTGCGAATCTTAACCGTACATTCGGATTTCATAGAATTTGAACCAAAAAGAAAAGCAATCAAAGCAGCAGAGGAAATTGAAAAGAAATTAAACAGAATAGAAGAATGTTTAGTGGTTCTTTCTTCTGTAGAAAGTGGTGATGAAGACCATTTTGATGAAATAAGTAAAAAAGCTGTTGCTGAGGTTGAATCAGTTTCTGAACAAGTCAAAACTAAGAACATTGTTCTCTATCCTTGGGTACACTTATCTGATAAACCCTCGAGACCAGATGTTGCACTTAGAGTACTAAAGAATATGGAAGCTGAACTCAAGAAAAAAGGCTATACAGTTACAAGAGCTCCATTTGGTTGGTACAAAGCATTCGATATTAAATGCAAAGGTCATCCTTTATCTGAACTTTCTCGAACAATTACTGTAGGAGAAAAAGATGTTAAGAAGAAGGAAAAAGTCGCTGAAAGTCAATCGTTATTAGATGAACAAGCGGAAAAGCACGAGTTCTTTATCATGGATCCTGATGGTACACTTACCCCTGTAAAAGATTATAATTTCAGCAAGCACAAAAACTTGCATAAATTCGCAAAATATGAAACTCAAAAACAACGCGAGTCTGATACGCCACCACCACATGCAAGTTTAATGAGAAAATTATCTTTAGTTGATTATGAACCCGGAAGTGACGCTGGAAACTTCCGTTGGTATCCTAAAGGTTGGATGATGAAGTATCTTATAGAGGAACTCGTAAAGGACTTAACAATAGCTTATGGAGCTATGCCTGTTGAAAGCCCTATTATGTATAGCTATACTCATCCTGCAATAGAGAAATATATGCATCGTTTCCCCGCAAGACAATATGTCTTGAAATCTGGAACAGACAATTATTTCTTAAGATTCGCTGCTTGTTTTGGGCAATTCTTAATCAGCTCTGATGCTCACATTACATACCATAATCTTCCAGTAAAATTATTTGAAATGACTCATTATTCGTTTAGACGAGAACAACGTGGTGAGTTAGCGGCTTTACGTCGTCTTCGAACCTTTACCATGCCAGATATGCATACTATCGCAAAGGATTTACCAAATGCTAAGAAGTACTTTGTTGAGCAATACAAACTTTCAATGGAGAATTTGGATGCTTTTGAATTAGATTATGAATCAGCATTTCGTGCACAAAAGGATTTCTTTGAGGAAAACAAAGATTGGTATATTAAAATGGTGAAAGTGAGAAAGCGTCCAGCCCTAATAGAACTCTTCGATAAACGTTTTGCTTATTATATCACAAAATTTGAGTTCAATTTTGTTGATAATCAAGACAAAGCTGCTGCTTTAAGCACCGTTCAGATTGATGTTGAAAATGCTGAAAGATTTGATATTAGTTTTGTAGATAAAAACAACGAAAAACAAAGACCATTATTACTTCATACAAGCATTTCCGGAGCAATAGAACGAGTGGTTTATGCAATTCTAGAAAAAGCATACACAGAGCAAATACAAGGTAAAAAACCAATGTTTCCTGTCTGGCTTTCTCCAGTTCAAGTGCGGTTATTGCCGGTCAATGAGGATTTTGTTTCCGATTGTAAAAAAATTGCTGAGACACTTACAAAACAAAAGATCAGAGTTGACATTGATGATCGTTCTGAGCGAATAGGTAAAAAGATAAGAAAAGCAGAGCAAGAATGGATCCCTTACATTATAGTTATCGGAGAAAAAGAATTAGCATCAAATAAATTCAACGTCCGTGTTCGAAAAGAACAACAAGAAATTTCCTTTACAGAGAAAGCAATTATCAAACGAATTAAAGATGAAACCAAAGATCTCCCGTATGTCCCATTGACTCTTCCGATGTTGGTTTCACTCCAACCAATATTTTCACAAATGAATTAAATTGCTAATACTTTTTAATGGATAATTTAGCATGGTGTTATGTGATAAACTAAAGGATAGATATTCGTGGAACAAAAAAAGGCTCTTCTTATTGCATTCGAAGGAATCGACGGTACTGGAAAAACAACACTAGCTCAAATGCTAAAAGAACGTTTAGAAGCATTAGGGCATTTTGTAGTAATGTTCAAAGAACCAACAAACGAAACTGAAGCAGGTAAAAAAATCAGAGCAAGTTATGTAGAGGGAAGGGCATCTCTAGATATAGAATTACAATGGTTCATAGAAGACAGAGAATGGAATGTAACTACAAGAATTCTACCAGCTCTTGCAGAGAATAAAATAGTTTTTCTGGATCGATACTTTTTCTCAACAGCTTGTTATCAAGGCGTTCGAAAAAACAATGATTGGTTTAGCATTCTGGAATTAAATAGAAAGAAATTCCCAGAGCCAGATTTAACGATTATTTTTGATCTTGATGTTCAGCTAGCCGTTAAGCGAATTATGAGAGAACGCTCAAACGCAAATACTTTCGAAGGAATGCAGAATCTAAGAGATGTTAGAGCTTTATTCTTAGAGATGTTTCAATTAGATACAATTGGAAATTACCTCTTGATTAATGCTGAAAAGAGCATTGAAGAGATTTTAGAACTCTTATATGCAAAACTTCTCGAGTTAATTAACAAAACCCCTTTGAAAGAATCCTCCTCTAAAGAGGAGGAGAAGCAAGAAAAATAATTTGTTTATTTTGTTTCTTTAATTTCTTTTAGTGTTTTTCTAATAAATGATGGAGAAAAAATCTCAAATCTAGCTTTATGAAGAATCTTGCCAATTGAAGGTATGAGCCCTTTAGCGTTTGTATTAAACTTGCAAGTGATAACATTTTCCATCCACCCAAGATTATCAATAGAAATAATATCCTTACTATGACTAGTTCTAGTAAGTGCAGATACTATTTCTTCTTTATAGGCACCAAATATTAGTAATTTATCTAAACCCTCTTCTATCCATTCTTCAAAAGTATCAACCTGTTTTTGTGAGAGTCGAGCTTCGATTTTCTTTAATCCAATACTAACCTCTTGAATGGTAATCTCAATTGGGAAGTTGTCAATTAGTCCAAACATTTTGATGATTTTTCTAACAGGAACAGCTTTTCCGTCAATTAATTGTTCTCGCAAACTGAAGAGTGGTAATAAGGCATCTACACTATACGGTTCCTTAATACCAATATCAACAAAAACACCAAACCCAACTTTCCCACTTGAACAAATATATCCCTTAATGGTATCTCCATCTTTTAACTCCCCAAGATCGGTATTTTTCCCATAAAGTGATCCTAGATAATTGTAAGCAGCAAGTTCATCTTCGCCTTCCAAAGTTACACTTATGAATCCATCCTCTCCGAATACAATAGAAGAAATTTTTACATCGAGATCCTTAACATCGTTTTCGATATTTCTTTTTAGAAGACTAAAAGTTTCTGTTTTCTTTGAATACACTTTAGTCATTAATTTCATTTTTTTCAATAATAGAAACCTCAATAAATTCTTTTCATTTTACAAATAGAAATAGAGAATACGCTCTTTATTTTGACCCCTGATTGCTGTTGCTAGTACTTTCAGCTGCTGCAGTAACTGGATCTGGTGCTATAATTTTCCCAGTTTCTTCTACAATGCCATTATCAATTTCGTCTACGTTGGCTCCGGATTTTTCTAACGATTTTCGGAGTTCCTTTACCTTCTTACTGAGCTTCTTAATGATATCAGAATTATCAAAAGCTCGAAGTTCACCATTACATTCAGGGCATTTGAAGTTGTTTTCCATGGCTTCATCAAAAGTATATCTTGGACAGTAGTTTTGTTCGCATTTGAAGAAATGGAATTTTTGCTCATAATCTAGTCGTGCTTTTAATTTGACGTAGACAGTTTTCTTTCGATTAATTACAAGCTCTTCTACTCTTTGTGGTTTAAGACGCCAGAAATAGATGAACCAGCCTGTACTTTTATCTCGAATGCGTCGGAATTCAGCAAGACGAGCATCATATAATCGATAAAGAACTTTGCGAACAGCATTAAGCTTCATTTCGGCTCCGGCAGCTATAGCTTCGTCTGTGGTTTCTTCCTTAGGATCTAATAATCCTGCTACTTTTACTGCGTCGTCTCCCCCAATTTCACGAACAACGGATTCCAATAAGTTATAATCGGCGTCTTGAGTAGACATTAAGAATTCATTTCCTCCAATGTACAAATATGACTGTTTCGTATATGAATCGACCAAAATCATTTATGGATATATAATAAATTTTTGGGCACTACCACATTATTTACTATATAATATATGGTCTTCTTAGTATTTTATCTTTTCTTTTCATTTAAATTAGATTGAACACTTTTTCCATTTTGAAGACTGATTATAGCAAAGAAGCAAGCAATAACGGCAAAACTAAAGCAGCATCTCCAATAATATTCGCAGTTTTTGCATGCTCATCAATTTTTCCCCAAGAAATAGCTTCACTTGTGGATGCACCACTAACTCCACCATGCTCCGGACGGTCCATGGTAATTTGGACAGCGTAATCAAGCGATTTACCAGCAACTTGAGCAGCCATTGCTAGGAAATGCTTCGGTACTCCACCAGCAACTATTAGTGCACCAACCTTGGTTTGATCATCGTCTGATTTCCAAGTAAAATCAAGTAAATCTTGTTGATCTAAAGAGGGATTCACTTTTAATTCATGAAGATTGGAAAACATCCAAATTTGAAAACCGAGGATGCTATCAGGTAAGGAGGGACAGAAAATAGGAATGTTTTTCTCAGCTGCCATTTTCACTAAACAATTTGTAGGCATCTTTTTCCCGAGCTCATGAATGAATTTTGCAGCAGACATTGTTTCCTGCGGGAGCTCAGGGAAGACTGCTTGGAGACCATCTTCAAGTACACGATACCCCTTAGTAGGTACAACAACATTGTAAATTCGATTCAATTCTTCCTTATGTAATTCATAATCAGGAATTTCTAAGGGGGCATGAAAATGAGCTACACCAAAAGCTTCGATTAAATCATGAGTCAAAATAGAACCAGTAACAATTAATGCATCAACGAAATCATTCTCGATAAGAGAGTAAATCACTTTCTTCAAACCACCAGGAACAAGAGCTCCTGCAAGAGTAGCAAACTTAATACAATCCTTATCAGCAAACATAGACTTCAAAACATCGCGAGCTTTGGCAAGTTCTTTGCCGTTGAAACCAACTTTCTTGTATTCTTCAAGTAATTCAACAACAGTCATATCTTTCCAGATCTCTGCGTGTTTCACTTGCTTCAATTTCTTACTGGAACTTTTCTTAGGCATTACTACAGCAACTCACTGAATTTTATTAATACAAGATGTCCTAAAAGGAATGTACTTAAAAAATTACGTACAAATTAAAAGAAAAAACCAACCAATAACATAGGGAAAAGGGTGGAGCCCCTGACCGACCCCAACCTTCCCAGAATTAGACTTTCTCGGAGACAACGAGCTTAACACACAGGACTGGGCTTTAGGCTTGTGTTCCTTAGTAAGCGTAAATAATTTTACTTGTGAGATCTTTTGGAAATTGAATTTCTTTTCTGACTTGGTTTTTTATTCCTTTAATACTAGTTTTTTCATTCATTTCGAGTCACCACTAGATTATACTATCTCATAAAAGATATTTAAAGCAGATTCACTTTTTGAAGACTCAAAAAGAGGTCACAAGATGTGACTAAAGATTAATTTCTAAAGCCAATTAGATAGCAAAATTTGCCGTTATCTTTAAAAATAATAGGCGAGGAAAGATAATAACCAAAAGAATAACGTACAGGTAGTCTAGCGGTTGGGCGGCGGACTGCAGATCCGCTTTACGTGAGTTCGAATCTCACCCTGTACTCCACTT
>DAOVPS010000048.1:0-17364 GCA_030629105.1 Candidatus Heimdallarchaeota archaeon | reverse complement strand
TCGTTTTTAGTTAGTTCTTTCATTTCTCTTTTTCACCTTGTTTTGTTTATGTTATTCAGTTGAATTCCAAACTATGTATATGGAAATTAAGAAATCGTTTAGTGAAAAATGAAAAGGCAAAGCTCAACAATACATTTATCAACGACAAGAAAGCGAAGCTGTTTTCAATCTTTGGTTCAGTGGTTGGGATACAATGGGTCAAACACTATTTCAAAAAATAATTAGCAATGTAACAGGATTAGAGGAGCCTGAAGAAGGTTCTATAGTTTTTGTTGAACCACATAGAATTTTAACGCATGACAATTCTGCAGCTATCATGAAGAAATTCTATTCAATGGGAGCTAAAAAGGTATGGAATCCAGAAAAGATCTTCATTGCATTAGATCATGCGGTTCCTCCACCAGATGAGAAAAAGGCAGCAAATCACAAAGCAATCAGAGGATTTGTTGAAGAACAAAAAATCAAGCATTTTTACGACTGCGGCATTGGCATATGCCATCAAGTATTACCACAAGAAGGGCATGTGATTCCCGGTGTAGTTATTCTTGGTTCTGATTCTCATACTACCTCGCATGGAGCTCTCGGTGCAGCAGGTATACCAATTGGAAGAACAGAAGCTGCTAGTATTTGGGCAATTGGTCAAACATGGTTAAAGATACCTGAATCTATTAAAATCAATCTTGAAGGGAAGCTGAAGAAAAACGTATTCGCTAAAGATGTCATTTTGCATATAATTGGTGATATGAGATCCGACGGTGCAAGTTACAAATCAGTGGAATTCCATGGAGAAGCAGCTAAAGATTTCAGTATAAGTGAGCGACTTACTCTTTGCAACATGGTGGCTGAAATGGATGGAAAAGCAGGAATGTTCCCAGCTGACAAAGTTACTGATAATTATTTGAGAAATAGAGCAATAGATGCCTATAAGAAAATACAACCGGATAAAGATGCTCCTTATATACTCGAGAAAGATTATAATTTAGATCAAATCGTCCCAGTAGTGGCAAAGCCACATAATGTTGATAATGTTTCCCCAATATCAGAGCTTTCAGATATTGAAGTAGATGTCGGATTATTAGGGACTTGTACTAATGGACGAATTGATGATTTAGAAGCTGCAGCTAAAATCCTTAAAGGGAAAAAGATAAAGAAAAATGTTAGACTTTTAATTTATCCTGCTTCGCAAACAATTTTGCTTGAGGGGATGAGTAAAGGCATAATTCAAACCTTAGTAGAAGCGGGTGGAGAATTAGCAGTTCCGGGTTGCGGACCTTGCTTAGGAGCATATGGCGGTTGTCTTGCGCCTGGAGAAACAGCTATCTCATCAGCAAATAGAAACTTCAAAGGACGAATGGGATGCAAGGAGGACACAAGCATCTATCTAAGCAGCCCAGCTACAGTAGCAGCTTCAGTCATTGAAGGTAAAATCGTGGAACCACCTAAGGAGGTTTATTCTTGAAATTTAAAGGTAAGATGTGGATTTTCCCAGAAAAGAACATTAACACAGATCAAATTTTCCCAGGAAAATATACTTATGATCCCTTAACACCTGAGCAAATGGCAGAGCATGCTCTTGAGGATTATTTGCCATCATTTGCGAAAGAAGTCAAAAAGGGAGATATATTGATTACTGGACAGAATTTTGGTTCCGGATCATCTCGAGAACAAGCAGTCACATGCTTGAAAGCAGCGGGAGTAGATGCTATAGTAGGAATTTCTTTTGGACGAATTTTCTATCGAAACGCTATAAATAATGCTTTTCCTTTGATTCAATGCCCACAAGCGGCTAATTACATCTTTGAAAACAAAGAACAAATTAAAGATGAGCAAGTTCAGGTAGACTTGGTGAAAGGTGAAGTTTTAATTGGAGATAAGAATTTTGCATTTCCTCCTTTGAAAGGAGAAGCTTTGAATATTTTCGAAGCTGGGGGATTGCTAGAATATACAAAGAAGAAGTTATAATAAAACTAATCTCCTCTTTTCTTCTTTTTCCTTGTTTTTTTTGTCGATAAAATAGGCGGATATTTTTACTAGATGCATTGGGGAAATTTACTAGAAGTCTTTTATAATTCGGTAAAGATGATACTTTTAGCAGCATTTGTGTCTGTTCGTTAATTATCTGGATTAACTGAAAAATCAGGTCATAAATAGCTTATAAATTTGCGCTCATGACTTCAACTCAATATGCAGCACAAAATAATAATACACTTTAGCGGCATCCACTGACTAAAGTTCAAAATAGAGATGGGCATCAACAGCATCCACACTTTTTTTCCCATCTCTTAACTCTACTTTACTCAAAAATTACTTTGTATTTTTCAAATATGCAGAAATCAGTATTCTTTTTAATATATTCCATATTAATATGCACAGCAACAAATTGCGAGAAATTAAATCGGAACTCGTACAACAGCAATGAAAATAATACGATATAAAATATCGAAAATACTTACAAAGAATCTTTGAGTTGAAAAAATTGGTAAAAATAATGATTGTTGATGATATGATCGTAATTCAGGAGATACTAAAGGAAATCCTGAATCTTAAAGGACACACTATTATTTTCACAGCATTAGATGGACAGCAAGCTGTTGATTATTTTAAAGATCCAGTAAATGAGTGGCCTGAAATTGTTATTATGGATCACCGAATGCCAATAAAAGATGGTGTTACCGCTCTCAAAGAACTACTTGTTTTGGATAAAAATATCAAAGTTATTTTTGTTAGTGCAGATGAAAGTGCAAGAAACAAGGCTCTAGAAATGGGTGCTATTGGTTATCTTGTTAAACCTTTTTCAGTCAAAGCCATACTAAGATTAATTGATTCTGTAACAAAAGAAAATTAATTCTAAAATAAAACATCAATTGGTAATTGATAAGCTGAAAAAGTTTTCATGATTTTATCCATGAGAGATGAATTTGTTTCATTAATTATAGTCATAATTAGTGAAATTTCTCCTTCAATTGAATCACTAATGAATTGCTCTAATTTGTTTTTATCAGGTTCAGTTAATAAGAGAACAATTATATCATTAACTCTTCCAAGAAGGTAATCAATATGTTCTTTTATTATATTCAACGCTTGATCAAAACTTTGATTCTTTATAGCTTCAAGCAATTTCAAACAAAATCGATTTGTGATACCACCTATTACTTTTCCACCATCCAGATTTATAATGATTTTACTGTCAATTGGTAAATTATTATTCTGGGAATTATAGGTATCAAAAGCATCATTATCAGCATTATCGAGTTGTAAAATCTCATAAAAACTATCACTTTGAATTCCTAAAGCATGTAATGTTGTTCCATCACTTGAACGTGAGAATAGAGCTTCTGCATCTAATAATGGAACGGTCCATAAATCATTATAGATTTTTTTGTGAGGTAGAAACCATCGCAAAGTGGCTAGCGTTAAAGCTATTTCAGCTTCTTGGCCAAAAATAAGTACCCGTTCATTTTTCAGCAATGCATGAATAACTCGATCAAGACCAGTTGGAATTCTAGTAAATATAAATTCAAAACTTCCTTCAAGAATTGAGCTCATACTTGGATCATTAATTTCTTGAGGTACGGTGATTTTTTCCTCGACGATTCTTTTCTTGATAAGCTCAACTGAATCAATAGAACCATCAAAGTCTACTTTCAAATCCTCAAGAGACATAAGTTGGTTTAGTCTATCCTTAATTTGAGAAGTAATTTCCCCATTAGGATCACAGTTTAGACTAAATTCTGAAGCTATTTCTTTAACTGTGGCAGAAATTTCAGGAATCGATTTAAAGAGAAACATCTGCTCACTTCGGTCAACAAGTGTAACAATTCCTAAAGTTCTTTTACCACCTCTTGCAGTGGCATCTTTAACAAAAAAGAAAGTTGAATAGGCAATGTAACCTTCATCTAGAAATGGTATTACTGATTCGATAAATTCCTCTTCAGGAAATGTTTGACTTGAGGTTAAAGACATTGTGCTTAGGTGAGATTTCACATAAACTTTCTGTGCGAAATTATTATCTAATCCTTGATGATATAAGCAGCCCGGGCCCAATTTATCATCAAATCTAACTAAACAGACGCCTCTTTTTTGCATTTGGAGATTAACCCCACGGATACTGCTATTACCTTTTGAAACATATATACCCTCAAGTAAAAAACCTTTATACTAATGCAAAAATGACATCTTAACAAAGATTTTTTTTAACAGGATTAGTATCTGTTAAATAGTGTCCGCAAATGAATGATGATAAGTACCATAGAATAGAGATTGTAGTTAAAGGATTAGTACAAGGGGTTTCATTCAGAATTTATACGAAAAGAAAAGCCACCTCCCTGGGATTATCTGGTTATGTTAGGAATCTCTCAAATGGAGATGTGGAAGTCGTTGCAGAAGGAAAACGAAGTCAACTTTTGATGCTTATTAAATGGTTGCGAAGAAGCGGATCACCTGCTTCCAATGTAACAGATGTAATAATTAATTGGTCTGAAGAATTAACAAATTATAATAGTTTCAGAGTTGCTTTTTAGTAAAAAAATAAAAGAAAAAGATAAAGGAGATTTCCTCTTATGGAGGTAATCCTTCATCAACTATGACATGTATGTTTGTCCATAGAGTCAGTATAGCAGTTTCAACAAGAGGCACTGCAAAGTTAATTGTTCCAGAACCTAACCAAGGATCAAACGCAGCTTCGATTTCTAGAATAGAGTCTCTGAAAGTAGTCAAGAAATCTCGTAATGCATAAACAGGTGTGTTGTTGTAAGCATCGACAACTGCAATTGAAGCATTAATGTTGTCTGAAGCGAGATCCCACGCTGCTACTGTACCTGGTTCATCATTCATCCATATCGTATGTGTTGAAGTAAAGGTAGCATTTATAGCTCGGGTTATATTGGCCATTACTAATGCATATGGTTCTGGTTGGAATGCTGTGTTAATTGTTGATATTAGAGCACTTGCCGGACCACTCATTAATGAGTACTCGGATTGATTGGCTCGAGTATTCATCAAAGCCATCATATTTGTGGTAGTAGTAGCATTTTCAACTGCTGCATCACTGTTAACAATAGCAATATTCATGTAATTAAAAACTGCAGCAAAATTAGTTGCATCAAAATCAACTATTCCACTATCCTCATATTCATTTAAAGCATCTACAATTCCGCCAAGAGTTCCTGCAAGGTTTCCTTCTAAATCTATTAAAGGATTCACCATATGCAAAGTATCATTGAAGAAATCGAAGAAACCTAATGCGGAAGATGAATTATCTGCAATGATTTCATCTCTTCTTGCTTGAGTAAAGATGTTCATGATATTTCCAAATTCTGCGGTAGCATTCTGGAAGTATATTTGACTTTCTGTGAATTGGAATCCCAATAAAAGTCGAACATTCCCGATAAGCATATTGAAGAGTGCTTTCAACAAATGAGGAGTTTCTAATAACAAATCTACTGCAATTGGAATTAAAGAATTATATTCTCTGGTTACATCCATAACCATATCTAAACCATCTGCAGCTTGATTTAATGCTGAAGCAATTTGAGCGTTACCTTCAACATCTCTGAGATCATCTGGATTAATTTCCTCAAGCAAAGCTTTAGCTGCAAGGATATGTACTAGTGAATCACCAATATATTCATCCAAAAGGTAATCAATATCAGAAATTATAGCTCCTACTGTGACTTCGGCATCAGCTATTTGTGTTTCAGTTGGTTTAGAACCTCCACCAAAAGTTCCATTGAACATTCCTGAGAAATCCTCATAGACATCCATGAAATTCTCATATTGGAAGTAAAAATCATCTACGTCTACACCAGTATTATTTGAATTATCAAGCAAACCATGAGCAAGGGGATTCAATGCTGCCAGTAGCTCAAAACCAGCAGCTATCGTCGTATTGAACATATCTACAACGAAGCCGTATTGCATTCCCGCTGCCTTTAGCAATCTAAAGAACATCAAATTGTTTAAACCTTTATAATTTCCACTAGCAATTTCAAACCATTCATCAGCTCGATCCAGTTGATCAAGCATGGCTTGGAAATCTAGATCATCGAAACCAGTGAAATTACCACTAACTAAAGGCATTGCTATTTCTGCTACATTCGCTGCACCTGCAGCTAGTGCACCACCCGTTTGGACCATTCCAGAGAGACTTAGTAAAATCCACGGAATAACAACTAAGTTCAAAATAATAACAATAGCTTGTCCTGGAAGTAAACACCAAGTCCAAATGCTTTTAGCTTTATCTGTAAAGAGATTTGAAAATAACCAAGAACTGGCTATGACTAAAGTAATCATAATACCAAACATGATAAGTAAATCAAATACCCAGACGAAAGTCGCATAACTAGAATATTGATTGTAATAATCAAGTATTTCTTGAGTAATTGGAATAAAGCTAAAACCAAAAACATCATTTAGCCCCATTTTTATTAAACCTAAAGCGTTTAGGAATACTAAATATGGGCTGAAAAATGAAGTGGGATCTTGGGCAGTAGCATAATAGACAATTAATGGTACAAAAAATTGTAAACCGAAAATCAATAAACCACCTAGTATGCCTTTGCCTACTTTACGAACAAAGAGACCCGGAAGAGTACAACAAATTAATAAAAGAACAATCTCAAGATATGCTAAACCAGGATGATAAGATGTTCCAATGAAATTGAATATTACCATGATTACCGCTGAAAGTCCTACAGCTATTAGCACACCAATCCAGAACCAAGGAGTACCTTTTTCTGGGACTGGTCGTCTAGGTCTTTGAGCTTGACGTTCATCGTAATATCCTTCTCCATAGAACTCTTGTTGATAAGGTTCAGGTTGTTCTTGTGGATAAGATTCTTGTTGATAATAATCGGGTTGTTTCTGTTCTGGAGGAGGAGGATAATCCTTTTCAGAGCCCCATTCATCTTTTTTCTTGGGGTCTTCTTCGTCCTCCTTAAGAATATCAATGTAATAATCTTCTTCTGACATTTGGCGCCAACCTATTCTTCTTCTAAATATATGTTTAATTTTCCGTTTCTTTGATAAAAACGTTTCATTTATGGCAATCAAAGAATTGGATATTAATATACTCTATTTTGTCCACATCTAAAAACCAATCTAAATAGGAAATGAACATAATTGCTTTGAGAAGCGTGCATAGATTCAGAACAAGAGAATTTCATCTTCTGCTTCCAAAACACCAATTTCTCGCTCGATATTTCTGGCAATCCTTCGTTTTATATATCTAACAAAGAAAGTAACAGTAACAACAAGTAATCCAATTATAAAAACCAAGGAGACTGACAGTCTGATGATTCGTTTTTTAGCAGGATAATCTTTTGGATCAAAGGGATCGGTGTTGTATAAAACCTCTATACCATCCTCTGCTCCATCCCCGTCTGTATCAGAATTTCGAGGATCAGTACCAAGGAGGTATTCTTCTAAATTTGTTAAATGATCAAAATCCGCATCTTTATCACCATTTGGTATTAAGGGTTCTAAATTGTTCTCGTGTTCATAACCATCTGGCATACCGTCAGAATCGGTATCTGGATTATTCGGATCGGTTGAGCTGGAATAAATTTCTCTCATCCAGTAATACTCTTCGAAATTGGTTAACCCATCTTGATCCGGATCTTCATTTCGATCTGAAGGGTCAAGTGGATTTAAATTATTCACAATTTCAAAATAATCATCTATATCATCCCCATCGGTGTCTGCATTGTATGGATTTGTCCCCCAAATAGAAGTTTCATCAAAGTCTGTAAGCCCGTCACTATCGCTATCAAAAGCAAAAATAACTATTCCATCATTCATAGCACAAGCAATCAGATATTGTTTATATGAACGCAATCCCCACACATCATAGTTCTGATTATCACCAACGTTAATTGGCATGACAGGATTTGAGATATTTACTATGAATATTCCCCGATACTCATCGGCTATGAAAACAATATCGTTTACTTTTTCAATTTCGGTTGCGTGAATTCCAACTATATCAAGATGACTTATTAATTCGATATTTGTACGATTATAGCTTAATATTTCTAAGCCGGATATTTTTGAAACAGTGTAAAGAATATCATCTTCCAAATAAAGAGCCTGCGTTCCTAATCCCGAATCGCGATTATCTAATTTTTCGATATTGCTAAGATCAGAGACATTAAGTAAAGTTACTCCTTCATAATAAGAAGCAACTATCAAAACATCATTATCAAGAATTAAATCAAACACATAAGCAAATTCCGTAGCAAAATCATAACTTCCCGCAACTGAAATTGTATCTATATCTGAGATATTTAGTACAATTAGACTTTTATTTTGTGTTCCGAGAAAAACTAAGTCATTTTTGATAAATGCAGTTTGAACACTATTACCATCATCGTAGGTGTTAATGACAACAGGATTTGTCAGATCAGATATATTAAGAAAAATCACACCATCCTTATCTGCAGAAAGTACCGCAACGTCGTTTTGAATTATAACATCAGTAGAAACTAATGGTGGTTCATTATATTGCCCAATTTTATCAAGCTTATCAGGATTTGATATGTTAAAAATCTCAAGTCCAGCTGGCCCATCCACCACAAAAACTAAATCATCTTCAATTACAAGTTTTTTAGCTAAACCATTATCAAAAAACTTTGATAATAATTGTATATCATTAAGATTAGAGATATCAAGCAGTTTTATTCCTTTGTAGTAATCAGTTATAATTGCCAAGTTATCATTTATTGCGATATCTGTGCAATCCCCATCTGATGTATAGACATCCAATTCAATGGGAGATGTTGGATCTGAAACATCGAGGATAGCAATCCCATCATCAGAACATAAAAAGGCTGTATTATTTTCCACAACAACATCCACAACATTAGTTAAGCCATTGTATTCACCAATCTTTGTCGGATTATGTACGTTGGTAAAATTGATTATTTCTAAACCACTATTATCATTCGCAAGGAATGCAATTTTATCGTCATTTATTAGGCTTGCATAGACGCCCTGTGCAGTTCCAGTTGAATCATTCCATTTACTAATAAAAGTAGGATTTGAATAAATAGTCAAGTCAATTATTTCTAAACCTACACCATAACCAGATAAGCATATTAGTTTATTGAGAACACTAATTCCAGTATGAACATAACCACTATCCCAGTTACTAATATGGAGTGGTTGATAGGGGTTACTAATATCGTAAATATATAAACCATCGTTTTCAGTCATTATATGTAATAAATTGAATCGCATACCTACTTCTACAACAGTATTTCCTAACTCTAGGATTTTTATAATAACTGGATTTTGGGGATTAGCTATGTTAACAAAAGCTAAGCCATTGTACTTGGAAGTAACAATAGCAATATTATGGAAAATATAAACTTCCTCAGCATAATTCGGAACTTTTATGCTGCTATTTTTTTCAGGTTTTGAAGGATTTGAAACATTAAGAATTTCTAATCCCTGATCATAATTTGCAATAAATGCTAAATCATCCTTGAAAGCCACGCCAAGAGCTCTTTCATTTATACCGTCATCATCAAATCTTGAATGTTCGACTAAACTAATCATATTTGCTGTGGGAGATAAATCTGTTTGGTAATTATTGTTACTCTTTTTTATTTCACAAATGTCAAAGGTTAGATTGTTAGTGTACATACTTTGAGGAATTAAAGTTAGAAGCATAAAAATTAGTAGAAATGAATTAATCTTCAATGTTCTATGCATTTCATTAATCCTCAGATTATTTTATTATTACATATAATGAGTCATGCATTATAATTGTTGTTTCTTTATTGTACTTTAACTTCTACAAATATAGGCAAGCGAAATTCTTTCTAAATTTAGCATTGATCGAATCATTGTATATAATTAGCCAAGTTTTTCACTATATTTTGAAAACGACCAACATTGTTTTATTAGAAAAATTTCTATTTTATTATGTAATAAGTGAATAAATCAGAGGTGTTGATCAATATGTCTGAACGGATTGCATATGATAATACTGTAAGAAGTAAGTATATGAAAGGAATGTTAATACAACCTATTGCTTTTAAAATTGGAGCGGATATTACTAAAGCAATTCTCTTAGAAGCTATATGCACACCTAAGCCTGGTCTTGTTGACCGCAACAATTCTGGCGCTCATAAAGATATGGATCTTTCAACTTACATGATAAGTTCTGCAGCTATTTCACATTTCATGACTGTTGCAGCACAAGTAGCAATTGATCACAGAGGAGATTTAGATGATTTATTACCAAAAATCCGATCTATAGGTCTATCAGCTGAGGAAGAAATGTTCCTTACTACAGAGAGTGTGAATACACACAAAGGGCTCGTTTTCAGTGGCATGCTCATTGCTGCTGCTTCTGGTTATATTGCTATGCGAGAAACAGGTGATTTGAAAGCAGCTAGGATCTTAGCCCAAGTACAAGGTATTACTAAAGGAATTGTACAACGTGAATTAATCCAGATGGATAAAAATGAATCTAAAATTACCCCCGGAGAGTTTGTTTTCTTAGACATTGGCATAACTGGCATAAGAGGAGAAGCTGAAAAGGGCTTTCCACATGCGGATGCAGCTTACCAAGTCATTACCAAAGCATTAGCAAGTGGAATACCATTGGAAAGAGGTATGATAATGGCTTTGTTATTTTTGATGACAAGGGTAGATGATACAAATGTTCTTGCTCGACATGGATCTGATACTTTAACATGGGTGCGAAGTGAGGCGAACAAACTCGTCTTAAGTGAAGATACCTATAGTGACGCATGGTTAGAAAGAGTTGTTGCATTAGATCAAGAATTCATTGACCAAAACATCAGTCCTGGAGGATGTGCAGACCTTTTAGCTGTAGCCTTAATGCTACATTTTTTAACAAAACCAGATAAAAATAGACGTTAAAACAGAATCAACGTCTAGTTTTGTTTTTCTTTGTTTCATCAATTATTAGTTGCGCTTCTATTTTAGGAAAGATTCAAAAGTCGGATTATCATCAATGCACTTTATTTTGCCATATGCAAGATAGGATAAAGCAGCACCACCACTTAGGATTAAGTTTATTGCATCGCCAAAACCACCTGTTCGCATGTAAGCAGCAGAATCTCCACCAAGGATTGTAATATTCAAGTCCTTTTTTAGTAGTCTAGCTATAAACGGCAAAGTATTCAATCCATATTCATCAACTTTACCAAAAGGCCCTCCTTGTATGAATAACCATTCAAATTCCTTTAAACCATTTATATTATTGATAATATGCCCTTTCGGGGTTGAAAGAATTGAGAGGATTACGTCATTTATGAAGTAATTTACTGTATGCTCACCAATATCCAGAATATATCCATCATCATACTTTGCTACATCTTCAATACTTAATGTTCGAATTGTTCTTCCAGTTTCACCAATTTTCACTGTAAAATCAATTGGTAAATAGCAATCCGCACCCTTTTCCATGATATCCAGAAGCTCTTTTGCACCATCTACACCTTTATTTTTTAGGAACTCGTTGTTTTTCTCACCCAGTGAATAACCTTTTGCACGTAGTAGAAGCTGAGCGGGAATGCCTCCAAAAAAGGCTATAACATTTTTTCTTTCCAAAATCTTCTTCATGTTGGCAAGTTTATCAAATTTTGCTCCACCAAATCCAAACATAATTGGTTGAGCAGAAAGTAATCGTTTTCGAATTTTAGAGATCTCATTGAATTCTCTCATAAATTCTGGACCAAATTTAATTGGAGTATTATCAAAGACCGGAGCCATAGTTGTATTTGATCTATGAGATGTTGGAAAGGCATCAAGCACATAATAATCTAATATGGGATCAAAGACTTTGTTGAAAACTTTTCTCCCTTCTTTTAAACTACTCTCCATTGGCCCAACATTAGGAATCATTTCCATTCTAGTATTCTCAAGAACAACCGCATCTCCAGGTGAAAACCCAAGGAAATCATATTCTGAATGAGTTAAAATTGGATCATCAAGAAAATGAACATGAATATTGTGCAGCATTCCATCTAACAAGTCTGCATGTGATTTTAGTGAAATATAGCTTTCATCTGGGCCTTCTTTTGTCAATCGGCCTTGATGTGCGAAAATGATTGGTATATAACCCATTCTTGTTAATCGAATGATTGTTTCTGCGCAAACATCCAATCTTGGACTCTTAACAACTCTTTTGTAGGTTTTTCCTTCGAATTTCTCTATGCTTAATGGACTGTTAATATCAACGCGAACGCCAACAAGTCCAGAATTTTTTTTCTTCATGTTTTCAAAAGAATGTTCTTCAATGATTTTCTGATAAACTTCTTTGGACATGATATATACCTCACCTAGATTTTTTTATGTGCTTATGATGGTAAATATTAGACTAATTTTAAAAAATCTTTGTATATTATATGATTATAAAATAATATTAAGGTTTTCAAAGAAAAAAACTAGTCATAGAAATGCTGGATTTCAATAACATAACCTTCTGGATCTTCAAAGATAAAACACCGAATATTTATCTCTTTATGATCCTTAGGTTCTGAAAGAAATTTCACATTATATTGTTTCAAATTCTCGTACCAGGCATCGACTTCATCTGCTTTAGAAGTTACAAGAGTTATCATAACTGTTTTTTCTTTTTGCCAATTAAAAGTACCTCTTTTCTCATCTACCAAACCAATGTGAGCACCGTCAGTTACTTTGTAGATTTTAGCCCAGTTTTGATCAACTACCAATTCAAAATCAAAAATCTCTTCGTAAAACTTTACAGCTTTTGCTAAATCACGATAATATAGAAAGCTAATTTGCGAAACAAAATTCATAGTCATCAAAAAAACTAAGATCACATTGCCATTAAAAAATGATTTCCATGAGCAAATTTTGAAAAAAATAGATAAAATCTCCTAAAAAAATTAGGAGATAATAATTTAGATTAGCTTTGTTTCATTAAACTCTCAACGGTTGTTCCTTCTTTTTTGGCAATGACCTCTAGTGCTCTTTTACAAGCGATTTTAAGGGTATCAGTATTGTCACCTTCAATTACTTTCACCAAAACGGGAACGGCTTTTCTTGTTGCAATTTCCTCAAGAGCTTCCGCTATGCGGAACTTTAGATTTTCATTGTGGTCACTCAAGATATATTTCTCAAAGATGTTGAGTGAACTGGCTGATGCAACATCACATAAAGCACTAACAATTGATTCTTTTACTGCTTCATCCTCTTCGCTTTCATATTTCTTTAAGAGGGAATTAGCATAACTTTTATCGTCAACTCTTTTAGATATTCCACCTAGGACAAATGCTGCATTCTCTCTTATTTCGGGTTTTGTGTCATCCATCATTTGCGAGAGGAAAGCAAGCTCTTCTTTTGTACCGTTACTGACTAACCAATATGCTGCCCGTTTTCTCTCACCTTCGCTTCGACTTGAAAGTTTTTTCAAGGCTTTATCAATATCCATCCGAGCTCGTTCATATTTTGTAGCGTTTTCTATAACACCATATGCAACAAGACCAATAACTACTACGAGGGGTATAACTATAAACAACCACCATAAAACGTGTTGTCGAGAAAGTCTTATTTGAGTTAAAAATTCTAAGGAATTTAAATTTAGAAATATAAATGTCCAATCACCCCAATCCTCTATAACTACATCATAATGAAGTGGTACTGCATGGTAGACAGTAGTATTGATTTTGAATTCCGTCATATTTTGTAATGTCGTTGTACCTGCTAGCATTTCATCCCATTCAGCTCTAGTAGTGAATATTACATTCAAAGTATATGAAGGGTCAACAGTCTCATTAAATGAGACATCAACTGAGAAACGATAATTCTTGAAAGTATCAACAGTATACGTAAACGCAACAGCATAACCGGGATCAATAGTTCTAGGACCATCAAAATCTACAAGACCACTAACAAATGATGAGGATATGATTGGTGCGATCATAATCATTAGAATTGCTAGGAATCCGATTTTGGCCATTCTTTCTGTAACCTTGCTCATGGATAGTAACTCCTAAATCTCACAATAAATTGCTTACTATTATTTTTTTTGTATGATATAGATTAACTATTTAAGAATATTTGCAAAAATAGAAAATAAGTGTTTCCCATAACAAAAAAGCAGAAAAATAGAAAACAAAGAGAAAAGAAAGAAATCATCCTTCGTTTCTTCTATCTCTTCGTCTTATTTTTATTAGCGCAGTGGATGAAATACCAATGAGAATAATACAAACATGTGCGGCAGGAACACTTGGAGTAATTGTGTTATCAGTGACTGTTATTTGTTCTGTTTTTGTGCCACCTTGATTGCATTCTGTGGTTACTTTTAGTATATCGCCTATGATTGCACTAATATTGTATGTATATGAAAAAATAGAATTAGATGGTTGAGAAGTATAGCTAGAACTATTCACTAAGACATCATTCTTCCAGATATCAACATCAATTATATAATGAGTATTCGTGTCAGCAACTGAATGAACCAGTAAGGCTGCTAGTTGTTGGTCTGAAAAACTGTATTCTAATGTTAAATTTGAAGGAGAATGACCAATTATTTTTGTACTATTAATTGAAAGTCCAATCAACAAAATGAACAGTGAAATTAGTACAAGATTTCTTTTCTTTTTAATCCACATTTTGTCTACCTATGGTTACATCTATTGGATATTAAAAAAAGACTTTGGTTTATAAAAAAAAAAGAGAAGAATCACCAAAGTGATTCAAATTCTATAGCTTAATCGTACGCTTTTGGTTCTGGTAAAGTTTTAACTTTCTTTGGTTCATTGCTGATTCGAGCGCCTTCTTCGATGTAGATATCATTAGTGTAAAGTATTTCTCCAGAGACTCTCGCACCTTCTTCGATGGAGATATCGTCACCATAAATATTTTTTATGCGAGCGTTTTCCTCTATGCGAATCTCTTTGCCATACAAATCTTGAGCAGTTGCTCGAGAAGATATGATTATTGTCTCAGCACTTACTATTCCTTGAACTTCTCCTCTTCTACCAATACTGAAGTATTTACCAGTTATTAGCTTGGCTGTAGCTGAACCACCGATTGAAATTTCATCACCGGTTAACACTTTATCAACAGTGCATGATCCTCCAACTTTGATATTTCCAGAACAGGTTAGATTTTCATTGCAGGTTAAAGTTCCACCTACTTTAACTGATTCACCTTCAGCATTTCCCGCAATTTTTATAGTACCGCCAACATCAATTTTACCAAATTCTAGATTTGCACTTGTTTTTAGTGTGCCACCAACATCTATATCTTGTATTTTGGCATCTTCTTCTAGCTTTATTGTACCACCAACATCAATAGAGTCAATTTCTATTTTCTCTGATGCTTTGAAAGTTCCGCCTACTTTAATGGTTTCAAATTTCCCACCAGTTACTCTTACTGTTCCACCAACCTTTAACTTATCAACAGTTGAAGTTGCGAGTAATTTTACAGTACCACCTACAGCAATTGTACCAATGTTGTTTTCACCATAAATTTTGAGAGTTCCACCAACTTGAAGGGATTCGATTTTAGCATTTCCTCCAATTTTGATTGTTCCACCTACTTTGACGGTTTCACTTGTAAGATCGTTAGCGATATCTAGTGAACCACCAACACCAACTTCAGGACAAAGCATGTTTCCATTGACTTCTAATTTGTTATCGACTTGAGCATATTGTTCTAGCTCTAAATGACCGACAATTTCTACAGAACCATTTTTGGTTCGTATACTTCTTGCTCTCAAGTCTCCTTCACAAGTAAAACTACCTTTAGAATTAATGGATCCATCAACAACAATTATACCATTGTCAGCAATCAAGGTAGCATCTTTACCGATTTTGAGATTGCCTTTGACTTTTCCAAGTCTTACTGTTTGTCCTTTTTCGACTATTTTTTCAGACATTTTTTGATCACCCTTCGGTTTAATTTGAATATACTACTATTTTAATTATATATAAAGCAGATTCACTTTTTGTACACTCAATATGAGGTCACAATTTGTGTCTAAAGAAAAAAAGTTTTGCTATTCCAATTGGAATAGCGTATAAAAAAATCAGAATTTTGGAGCTCGTAGTTCTTTAACTTTCTTGGGTTTAGCACGAATCTTTGCTTTCCCTTCAGCTTCTATTGAATCTGTGTACTCTACTTTGCCACTTAGAACTGCGTAATCTTCGATTATTATTTTATTTGCAAAGACGTTTCTCGCTCTGCTTCTTTCCATCATTTCGAGTTCAGATACGTAGAGATTCTTAGCTCTGGCTCGTTCATTTAGTACAACAGAATCTGCTTGGACTATACCAACAAGTCTACCTTTTCTGGCAACATTGATAGATTCAGCTTTGATAAATTTGGCTTTAATCTTTCTACCTGCAGAAATTTTTTCTGCTTCAAGTTTTTTACAGGCTGAAACACTTAAACCAGCAGTTGCACTCCCACTGAGGATGATATTTGATTTGCCATGTACTCTCATGCCTGCACTAGCTTTCTCACCTGTAGCATCCTTTTTTAGAATGACACTCATGCCAGCATCTAATTCACCAAATTCTATAACATTCTTTGCTTTAACTTTCATACCAGCACTAGCTTTTCGTACTTTGGTTTTTCCGAAAAACTTTACACTCATACCAGCACTTGCTACTTCGATTTCAGCATCTTTTTTGGATTTCACTGACATTCCAGCACTAGCTTTCCCTACTTTAGATATTCCGAGTAATTTTACACTCATGCCTGCACTAGCTTTTTCTAATTCAATTTCTTTCTTTGTTATTACAGACATTCCTGCACTAGCTTTTCCAACTTTCCCTGTAGTCAATAATACTCTTGCTCCAGCGCTAATTGAATCAACTTCTGCATTACCACGAAGATCTACCTGGAAACCAGCTCTTATTTTATCAGCTTTAACGTCTTTGTAAACTCTGACAGTCATTCCTGCTGAGACATCTTCAGCTTCAAGAGAACCAGATACAATTAATTTTTTATCAGCTTCAACTTCTCTTTTAACTTTAAGATCACCGAAAATCTTTATGCTGCCTTTTTTGCTTTCAATGCTTAGAACTTCAAGATTTCCATAACATTTGAAGCCCCCTTTATTCTTAATCTTACCATGAACAACAATTGTTTTGTTCTCTGCAATTATTGTTGCACCTTTTCCGATTTTCATGTCTCCATCGACTTCGGAGAATTTCTTTCGAGCTCGATTCTTGACATGCACTCTTTTTTTAGCTGCCATATTTTTCACCATATGTTAGATTACTAATTACAGTATAGTTTTTGTATTTAAAAAGCAAATTCACTTTATGAACACTCAACATGAGACCACTATATGTGAAGTCAGATTATGTGACTATGTGCTGTAATTTACTTCTTTTTTATCTTCTTTATTTT
>DAOVPS010000114.1:0-10552 GCA_030629105.1 Candidatus Heimdallarchaeota archaeon | reverse complement strand
GAATACGAAGGAAACAGACGAGCTTATAAAATAGCTATGGATGCAACTCAGAAAAATGAAAAAAGTCTTTCAAAAGCAGTATTAGAAGGTATTAATGATATTCCAGGTCTTCTAAGTATTCCGAAAGTGAAAGTCTTTGGAATAACAGACTCTAATCGATTAGATGAACGAGATCCAACATTTGCCTTCATAGTCGAGGGTGTTCCTAATAAGGATATTATAAAGAATTTATGGGAAAATGGTGGGATAGCTACTCGTGCTGAGCATTTCTATTCTTATGCTGTGGAAATTTTAAACCAGTCTAAGGTTAATAGAATTAGTTTAGTACAATATAATACACTAGATGAAGTGAAAGTTTTCCTGAAAACCATGAATGCAATTTGTAGCAAGTAGTGATAACCGTTAAACCTCATTTAGCAAGGGTTAAAGCGAACTTCATTCCCTCATTAGCATAAGCAATCCATTTATCCAAAGAAGCGAGTGGGATTGTTACCCATTCCTTCATAATTTTTCCATTTCCAGGATCATTTGGAAGTCCTTCACCTGATTCTAATAGTTCTGTCACTCGTTCTTTAGGTAACTTCACAACAATATTTTCCTCATTAGGAAAAGCAAACATTTTCTTCTTAATTTTTAATGCTTCGCCTTGTTTCTGAACATCTTCTATTTTTAGAAATTTCTCTTTGACTTTTAACCAATATTCTTCTGAAGTCATGATAAATACTCTCACGTAATGTATACTATGAGTTTCCACATAAATTAAATATTCGATTTTTTCAATGCTTTAACAATTAGAAAATCAGGCCACATGTCATCATCAAAGTACGCATTTCTTGGGAATTTTTTCACTAATTCTTCAGAAGCTTTTGGTTCACTCATCTCTCTAAATACTAAATTGTTCTTTACTAATTCATTTAGGTACGAGCTTATTGGCCTTTGGAAAACAAGTGACTGTAAAGTTCTAGAAGATTTAATTCTAAAAGTTAGAACTGCAGGTCTTTCATCAAAGTAATCTAAAACCATTCGTAACTTATCCTCATTTCTCTGACTATCTGCCGGAATTCTTAAGCTTGTGCATGAAGGAAAAGCAAATGCTGGATGGGTTATACTAAACACGAAGATTCCATTTTCCTTTAAAACACAGGAAATATTGCTTATGGTAGCTTTAAAATCCTCAATATCCATTAAAGCCATGCTACAAACTACTTTATCAAAAGAAGCACTTTCGAATTTATCAGTCAATTTTTCAGCGTTTAATTTCAAATACTTAATTCCTAATTTCTCTTTCTTTTCTATTTTAATCGCATAGTTAAGCATTTTTGAGATGTCAATTCCAGTAACCCTTGCACCTCTTCTTACTAGACCCCTCGCGAGGTCTCCTTTACCACACGCGACATCTAGTATATTATCACCCTTTTCTACATTAAGCAAACGATAAACTTCAGGTAAGATCTTGTATTTGTGATGATAATCCTCCTCTTCTGCTGTTAACCAATGAGGAGCTATTGCATCCCACATGGATTTTGGATTATAGTCCTTAAGTGAAGCAAGTCTCGTGAATGTGGCACGTTTTCCAAGTGAGAGAACTCTTTCGGAACCCCAAGCTTTATGAGGAAATTCTTGAGATTCCAACTCCTCTTCAGAGATAGGTATCCAGACCATAACATCTTCATCTGGTTTCAGATCACCAATCTGGAAAGGGTGTTTACCATCATATTCAGCGAAATCTAATGCAGGATTAAACTTCTCACATTTATGGCAAGAAATACTATAATAATAATCATAAACAAGGAATTCTTTTCTTACCATTTTCTCTTCTGTACAGCTGACACAAGTAAATTCCTTACAAGATCGACACCAAGAAATTCCATTGAAGTGTGTCAATCCACCACATTTATCACACTTGTATTTCCAATGAAGAAAACATCGAGGAGTAAATGAATTCTCTTCTTTTGAAGCGAAATTTACAGAATAATCTTTTGCCACTTTGGCATATTCGGAACAATAGAAACACAAGGGTTTGTCAGAAAAAGTCATGAAAGGACAATCTCAAGTTGACATATAAAAATATTTAATAAAGTACCTCCCTTAATGGAAAACTAATATGTAAATTCAAGTCTTCTTTAACTTCTTGTTCTTTTTTCTTCTTATGAAAACAGTAATAGTAACAATAACAGCTATTGATACTGCTACAACGAGTGGAATAAAAATAGTATTTTCGAAAAAACCTCCATCAATAAAGAAGTTATAACTATTGTCATACCATTCTGGAAAAATGGCAATTATTTTATTAGGATTCTCAACACTAAGAATAACAAAAGATACTTTATCTTCATCTTTTGTACCAAAATATCTTCCACTACAATAATCTTTACTAATGAAAAGTAAATCATTTCCGTAATTCATTAAGTTGAGTGTACCCATTATATACTCAAAAGAATAACTATCAAGTTTCTCGATATTGTTATAATTTATGTGTTTTAGTGAAATAACTTCTTGAATAGTAGCGATGAAAATTGTATTTTCAACAACACAAAACTCAACCACAAAAGCTAAAGAGTAACTAGCTAATACTTGATAGCTTTCATTGTTAGTAACATCTAAAATTAGAAGTCCTTCAAAAGAATTAGCATGACCGTAGTGATCATCTAACAAAACAAATAATTTATTATCTTCATAATGAAGACTAACAACATTGCAATATTCTGAACCATATGGATTAATCCAATTATTAATATCTTTATCATTATAAATAAACAAATAATTGTCTTTCGAATATAAGTAACTGGATTTTGCTACACTTACATTACTAACTAATGAAAGTGATAATGGCTTATTGATTTTGTATTTCTCAATTTGCCAGTCTAAAGACCAATTATAAGCGTCTCTTACTAGATATAGATAATCATTATCTACTAGAATTTGTGCAACAAGATATTCCGATTCCGGTAAACCAAATTTCGTATGTGTTAGATTTGGTGAATTCATATCAAAAGCTATTAGCGATCTCTGATAATCTAAATCTTCTATGTGTATAAA
Source organism: Candidatus Heimdallarchaeota archaeon (assembly GCA_030629105.1). Taxonomy (GTDB): domain Archaea; phylum Asgardarchaeota; class Heimdallarchaeia; order JABLTI01; family JABLTI01; genus JABLTI01. The sequence continues at coordinate 7,513 of DAOVPS010000114.1, read as the reverse complement.
TGTATAATTATCATTGCCTGACAGACATCTAGTTGGGGATTGATGATGGCAGTTTGACCAATTATGTACAAATGTTTTTACTAGGGTCATATCCAAGGGATTGCTTACATCATAGATTTCAAGAGTTTCATTGTCTCTTCCTGTTTCCTTCTCAAGAAATAAATAATCGTTTGAATAATACATACCGGATTCATGAATATAGCAAGCAGCATTAGTTGAAAGATCCGAATCATTAATTGGATTAGATGGATTTATCGATTTAATATTTATAAAAGATAAACTAAATGCTGCATGGGAAATAATACTAAAAACGAAAAGGCAAATTATAAGCAATAGATTCAAATGCTTTCTCACATTATCTCTCTCAAATTAGCTATCGTATACTAAATCATAAAATTTTCCATATTATTACTTGATCATAGCTAATTATTGTGAAAACTTGATTGGTGTGCGAGGCCGGATTTGAACCGGCGAACCTCTAGCATGTGAAGCTAGCGTCATACCGAGCTAGACCACTCGCACTTTTCTCATTTTATTTTTATAAAATAATCTTAAGAATATTTTGTCATTCTATGGAGAAAATAAGGTTAAAAGAAAGGGAAGATGAATAAATTATCCTTTGCTTTCACGATTCTTCATTCTTAGTCTTTTTGATCCACACTTGCGACATTTTGTGGCTCGCAAAGCATTTCTTGCATAACATTTTCTACAAATTTGAACGTAAAGCAATTTTCGTCTTGCGAGTTCTCGTTTTTCTGGGTCAGCTACGGGCATTTTTATATCTCCGTTTGTTTAGAACAATCTGCAGTCGATTTAATTCTTATTTAAGTTTTGTTCCAATAACGGTATTTGGCTGTAGATTGTTTCTTTCACATTATCTATTTCAGTTCTTTTATTGACTTGTACCATTCGACGGATTCTTTCACTGATTCTTCGAGTTTGTATTTTGGTTTGAATCCTAGTTTCTTGGTAATTTTTGTTGTGATCAATTGATCTGATGCTCCTAGCATTTTTACAGAAAATCTTGTATAATCAAAATTTAATGGTAGAAACTCCAAGATGGCTGCAAAGGAATAAATCATCCAATAAGGGACTCTCATTTTTAGTGGTTTCAATCCTAATCCCTTGTTAAACTCGTTTGCAAAATCCTTGAACGGCACATGAAAACTAACGAAATGAAATGCTTCTCCATCATTCTCTTTTGCTTTTTCAAGAGCAAGTAGGTGGGCTCTTGCTGCATCCTCTGGGTGGACTACGGGTACAATTCCCTTCCCGCCTCTGCATAGAGGTATCATTTTCTTCTTCAGATTTTCCATAAGAACTCTGGTTGGGTCATCACCTGGTCCAGAAATCATTGGTGGACGTAATGCTACGAAGTAGATGCCTTTTTCCTTACATATTTTTCTCGCTAGGTCTTCTTGCATCTTTTTAGAAACTTGGTAATGCCAGAAAGGATTTTTGGGTTCGTAATCCTCTGCAAATGGTTGTCCATTATTTGTACTCCAACCATAGACTGCAGTTGATGAAGTAAGAATAAAAATCGATCCTGGTTCTAAGCCTTCTAATAGGTATCTTGTCCCATCAACATTGATCTTCATGAAATCCTTTTTCTTACCTTTAATTGCATATTTGCTCGCAACATGTACTACTGCATCTATTCCTTTTACCGCTTCTTTAATAGCTGCTTCATCTGTCATATCCCCAACAGCTATTTCTATTTTGTAATTATCACTTGTGATTTTCTTACCTTTTTCCGGATTTCTCACAAAAAGACGAATTGTCTCAAGCTTGAATTTCTCTTTGTATCCGGGTTTTTCTAATTCCTTTAGGATGTAACTTCCTAAGAATCCTGTTCCCCCTGTAACTAATAACTTCATTTTAATCTCTCTAAAATGAGAGATTCTTTAAAATTAATCTTTTGATAATAAGCAAATCTAAATCATGACTATGTTGCTTTCTTCTTTTTAGAAGTACTTTTTGTAGATGTTTTTGTTGATTTTGTAGTGGTTGCTTTTTTCTTTGTTGTACTTGGTTTCTTCTTACTGGTTATTGTTTTCTTTGCAGTTGATGTTGGCTTCTTTGTTGTTTTCTTAGTTGTGGTTGCAGGTTTTTTAGCAGGAGTTTTCTTGGTTGCTGGTGTTTTCTTCGGAGTAGTTTTTGGTTTTGGCAGTTTTGGTTTTTCGCTCATAGCTGCAAATGTTTCCTTAAGGCCAACTGTAGTAATAAAGGTTCGACCATTATTCATTGTAATTGCTGCGTTAATTCTTTTTTGAACTATTAGTCGATAGATTATTTCCTCAGCTTCTTCAGGAGTGACATATGAATTTTCAAGAAATACGTCCATTGGAACGTTTTTGACACCTTGTAACGTTTTAATAACTTTTATCTCATAAAATCTTTCAATTACTGAATTGGGGATTTCGATTTTTTTATCGACCACTTTTTCTAAAAGCCCAAATGATCCTTCTTTGTATGCTTTTAACATCTCTTGAATTACTTCTACAAAAATGGGTCCTAATTTTTTAAAGTTTGAACTCTTCAGTAATTTTTCTCCTTCTTCGATACTGAATGACTCAATTATTGTCAATCCTATTAGCGTTGCATTGTAATCTTCTAGTTCTTCAGCGCAGCGTTGAGCTAGTTTGTTATTTTTTGCTATGAATTTTAATCTTGTTTTTATAGCAATCCTAGTTAATTGAAAGCTCCCTGAAACAACCTTAAGTGTAACGTCATGCAGGATTTTCGCTGGAACTTCTGGCACTCTTTTACCTATAATTACTTCTTCTATGAATTCTTCTAATTCTTCACAACAAATCTCAGGTGTTTGAATGGCTATATCATGTAAGGATTTAACTAAATGCTCTCGTATGTCCTCAAGAGGTTCCTCGTATGTAATCTCTAAGATTTCTAGAAAGTATCCTTTAAACAACTCTGGATTGTTTTCCCCTAGAACTTCAAATTGTTGTGCAACAACTAATCGTACATCTTGTTGAGATTCATCACTTAATTGCATCATTTTTGGGATTAGACTCAAACCTAGTTCTGGAGAAATTTTGGATAAAACAGTCAGAGCTTTTATTGCTTCAATTTTTGTGTGCGCATTCCCATCTGATAAAAGCTTAAACAATGCCTCTAGTTTTGAAATTGATTCTTCTAAACCAATCATGAGATCTTTTACCCTTAGTGATGTGCTAACAATTTGTTCTTTCGCTACAATTCCTTTCTTATCCAATACAACTTCTTCTTCAAGTGTTTTGGATAATTGCTCTGTCGCATCTGCCTGTGTTGTTTCCACAGTAGTTGTTCCAATGAGTTTCTCAATCTCGAATGGAAGCTTAACATTAATTGGGATTTCAGCTTCTGTGCTTTCTTTCTTATCCGCTATTTCCTTTATGTCATCATCTTCAATAACTATTGCTTGTTCTTCTTCCTTAATCTCCTCTAAGTCTTCTGGTTCCTCTGCAACTACTTGTTTCTCTTCCTCTGTCAATTCTTGAATTTCTTCTGCAGATTGTGCAACTTTAATACTAATTGGTACTCTTAATTCAATTATATCTGTAATTTTGCTGATCGCACTATATGGAATAGTCTTAGAAGGAGTAACTGCTTTTCCATTTATTTCTGTTTCAAAAGCAAGGCCTATTTGTCCATCATCACCTATGCTAACCGCTTTGCATTTACCAATTACCTCTCCGGTTGAATCAATAATCATCTTTCCCTCTAAATCGGTTTCTCCATTCAAAGAGACTGATGATTTCTCATTATCTTTTTGTTCTACCATAATTGCACTTCTCTTACGATTGCCTCTTCCTTTAAGGGTCCCACTTTATGCAAATCTTTCTGGTAAATTTTATTTTCTTGGATAAATATATTAGCATTCTGTTAGGGTGAATTTGCGTTTTTCCTCATATGAATGAATGATTTATTAACTCACTATCTAATTTTTAAACTATTTAATAATAAAAACAACTGTTGAACTATTAAAACATTCATTTATTCTTTTCAGAAAAGAGTATTAAAATAACAATAAATAATAGTACACTACAGTATAAATAACATACAATTTAATTGACGGTGGAATTTACATGGTTAAATACTGTGCAAAATGTGGAGCAAGAGCAATACCTGGTGCGAAGTTTTGTCGATCCTGTGGTAACAAGTTAGAAAAAGCTAAGAAACCAGTGGTTTTGGAAGAAGATGAAAGATATGAGGAGGAGGAAATGGATGAATACAAACCAGAATCAACCTCAGTAAAGGTGGAACTTACCAAGGAAGAAGAAGAGTCACTTTTAATTTTATCAGAGATAATTCCTCTCCAGAAAAAGATTGAGGAATTAAGTAAAGAAAAAGATACTCTTGAAATTAAATTCAGGGTTGAAGAAGAAATTACTGAAAAAGAGTATAATTCTGACTCTAAGAAATTAACTGCTGATATTGCGAAGTTTAAAAAAGAAATCAAAGAGAAACGCAAAGTAATGTCCTCTCTGTCCTTGTTGAATCTTGTTGCTGATGTTGTTGAGATGCGAGAACGCCAAGAAAAACTCGAAGAGATTTTTGAGGAAGGACGCATTCAAGAATCAACTCACGATCGTTTGAAGAAAGAATACAAAGAGAAAGAAAAAGCTGTAAAAGCACAAGTTGACGATGAGGAAGCAAGACTAAAACAATTTAGACGTAATTTAGTTGATGAAAAAGAAGAGATCGCTTCTTTGAAGGAAGAAATATTCGCTCGCTATTCTGTAGAAGAATTTACTGAAAAGGAATATCGTGCTAAGATCAAAGAGCTCGAATCTCGTAATACAGATGGCTTAATTGCTGCTGTTGATGAAGTAATCGCTCGTATGGCAAAGGTCTAACTCCTTTTTTGATTACTTCCTATTATCCTTTTTTTGTTTCAATTTTTTATTTAGTATATTTAGCAAAGAATTTAATTGCTATAAGCATCGAACATAGGTTGTACAACATCAAGGAATGGAAATCTACAAATGACTGTCAGAGCGCTCAAAAAGAAATTCTCTAAAGAAGAAATTGCGAAGTTTTCTGAAGAGATTTTAGCATTAAAGAAAGAAAAAAATGCTGTTATTCTTGCTCATTATTACCAAGAGTTAGAAGTACAAGATGTAGCGGATATTGTTGGTGACTCATTGGGTTTAAGCCAAGCTGCTCGAGATGTAGAAGACGCTAATTTCATAGTTTTTGCTGGAGTACATTTTATGGCGGAAACTGCCAAAATTCTAAATCCAAAAAAAACTGTCTATATTCCTAATGCTAATGCTGGTTGTCCTATGGCAAGTCAATGCTCACCTGATATTATTCAAGCTGCGCGAGAGAAACATGGAAAAGAAGTCCCTGTAGTTGTTTACGTAAATACAACAGCAGAAACTAAAGCTGCTGCTGATGTGACCTGTACAAGCTCAAATGCTCCAACTGTTGTGAAAAACCTTGGTGTGAAAAAAGTTCTTTTTGGACCCGATGTTAATCTCGGATTATATGTTCAGAAGCAATTACCAGATGTTGAAGTAATACCTGTACCAGAAGATGGTCACTGTATTGTACATAAAAGATTCAGTGTAAAAGCAATCAATGCGATTAAAGAACAATATCCAGATGCTGTGTTAATTGCTCATCCTGAATGTAATGAAGATGTACAAGACATTGCAGATTTAATAGGATCGACATCAAGTTTGAGACGTTTCGGACGAGAAACAAAAGCGAAAGTCATCATTGTGGCAACTGAAAAAGGGTTAGTTGATCTTTTAAACAGGGATAATCCGGAAAAGAGATTTATTCTAGCAAAGGATACAGCTATTTGTAGAAATATGAAGAGAATAAATATTGAAAATCTCAGGGATTCATTATTACATGAACAACATGAGATTATAATTCCAAAAGAAATAAATGATAAAGCAAAAAAAGCAATCTTAAGGATGTTTGAGTTAACTTGAAGCGAATATTACCGTTACCAACAACACAAGTTCGAGAAATGTTGATCAACTTCATGATGGAGGATGAGGGATATGGAGATATAACTTCTGAAATTCTCTTTCCAGTAGATAAACAAGCACAAGCCAGGATATTTACAAAAGAAGAATGTATACTTGCAGGATCCGTTTTGATTCCTGAAATTTTCGAACCCGAAGAGTGTGAAGTTACTCTCAAAGCAAAAGATGGTGACAAATTAGAGAAGAACCAAGATATAGCACTTATTTATGGTCCCATGAAGAAAATATTGCTAAGAGAAAGAGTAACCCTAAATTTGCTATCTCGAATGAGTGGTATTGCCACTCAAACATGGTCATATGTTAAACTTATTCCAAAAAAATCCCATACTGTAATTGCTGCAACCAGAAAAACAACACCTGGATTACGATTACTTGAGAAATATGCTGTTGCTTGTGGAGGGGGAGATACTCATCGTCTTCGACTAGATGATATGGCTTTAATCAAGGATAATCATCGAGTTCTCTTCAAATCAATAACAGAAGCAATAAAAGTACTCAAGTCCCAACTAAGTTTTTCAAAGAAAATCGAAGTCGAAGTAGAAGATTACGATATGATGCTAGAAGCGGTTAATGCAGGAGCTGATATCGTCATGTTAGACAACATGTCACCAGCTGAAGTTAAGAAAGCAATTGAAATTTTGGAAAAGAAGAAATTACGAGACAAAGTAATTCTTGAATTGAGTGGTGGAATAAATAAAGAGAATCTTCCTGAATATGCAAGTTTGGGTGCTGATGTGATTTCTTCTGGTGCATTAACCCATTCTTACAAATCAATTGATTTGTCACTAGATATTATAAAATAAAAGAAAAGTGATAAACAAAATTACTGAGAAGCTTCCACAAAGAAAATACTCCGAGTTCTGTAATTTATGGAAACGGATTTAATAATTATCTTTTGATTTTTTAACTTGCGACAAGAATTTTAAATAGATATACTATTTCTTTAGTCGAACCTTAAATTCATAATAAACGGGGAAAAAAATACAATGGAATTTGCACCCATAATCGAAAAGGTGGCCTTTAATTTACTCAAATATGCTGCAACAGTTTTACCGGAAAATGCTATAAAAGCAATAAAAACAGCATACGAAAATGAAACCAACACGGTAGGTAAAAGTCAATTAGAAGCTATCATCAAGAATTTTGAAACAGGATCAAAGCTCCGCATTCCAATGTGTCAAGATACTGGAATACATATCTATTATGTAGAAATTGGCGCTGATAGTCCAATTGAGGACATTGGAAAGATAAGAGAAGCATTAACAAATGCCTCCAAAAGAGCAACAACTGAAGTACCAATGAGACCTAATGCAGTAGATCCATTTGGTAGTAACTCTGGTGACAATACAGGAAGATACATCCCATGGATTAATTGGGAAATTGTACCTGGTGATAAAATCAAGATAACAGCCCTCCCAAAGGGTGGTGGAAGCGAGAATATGAGTACAGTAAAAATGCTGAAACCAGGAGTTGGGATAAAGGGTGTTATGAAAGAAGTACTTGACTGGATG